>JACQFU010000291.1 GCA_016199905.1 Candidatus Wallbacteria bacterium | reverse complement strand
GCCGAGAACATCTTGCACGGCCTCACCGAAGAGGTCGAGGTGTTGGAGGAGGCGTACCGCGATACCGCCGGGAAGTAGCCAGTGGCCAGTCGCTACTCGCTACTCGCTCAGTGCGCCATATCCGACGCGCGAGTTTCGCGGACCACGACGACCTTCACCTGGCCGGGGTAGTCCATCTCGTTCTCGATGCGGCGAGCGATGTCGTAGGCCAGCTTTCCGCTGGTTTCGTCGTCGACGTGCTGAGGGTTGACGATGACGCGTACCTCTCTGCCGGCCTGGATGGCGTAGGCCTCGTGGACGCCTTCGTAGCTCTTGGCGATCGTCTCCAGCCCTTCGATTCGCTTGATGTAGCTCTCCAGGGTGTCGCGGCGCGCCCCGGGCCGGGCGGCCGACAAAGTGTCGGCCACTTCGACGATGACCGATTCGACGTAGAGCTGCTCGATCTCGAGGTGGTGGGCCCCGATCGCATTGCACACGATCGGCTTCTCGCCAAGCTTCTTCGCCAGCTGCATGCCGAGAATGGAGTGCGTGGCCGCGTCGCTGTCGCTTACTTTCCCCAGGTCGTGCAGGAACGCCGCGCGGCGCGTGATGAAGGGATCGGCGCCCAGTTCGTGGGCCAGGATCGTGGCCAGGTTCGACACCTCGAAGCAGTGCTGCAGCAGGTTCTGGCCATAGCTGGCGCGGTAGTGGAACTTGCCGATCTCCATCAGCATCTCCGGGTGAACGCGGCCGATCTTCGCCTTCTTGACGGCGTTCTTGCCGATCTCGCGCGCCTTTTCGAGCGTCTCCTTGCGCGCCTTCTCGTAGAGCCGTTCGATGTTTTGAGGCGTAATGTGCCCGTCGTGGAGCAGCTTCTCCAGCGCTACCCGGGCAATCTCGCGCTTGAGCGCGTTGAAGCCGCTGATCACCACCGTCTCGGGCGTCTCATCGATGATCAGGTTCATCCCGGTCACGGCCTCGAAGACCTTGATGTTACGGCCCTCCTTGCCGATGATGTGGCCCTTCAGTTCGTCGTTCGGAAGGGTCACCACGCTGACGATGTTCTCGAACTCGTAGCTCGCCGAGCAGCGCTGCACGGCTTCCGAGAGGATTTCGCGGGCTTTCTTGATGCTCTCTTCGCGGAACCGCTTCTCGACCTTGCCGATCCGGATCGCCACGGTCCTGTCCAACTCGGAGCCTACGCGGTCGAGGAAGGCGCCCTTGGCCTCCTCGCGCGTCATGCCGGAGATCTTCTCCAGATCGACCTTTTCACGCTCGAGCATCCCGTCGAACTCCGTCTTCTTCTGATCGACGGTTTCCAGCCCTTCGCGCAGCTCCGTCTCACGCTGGGCCAGGTCGCGCTGGCGGTCCTCGATCAGCTCCTCCCGCTGATTGAGCCGATCTTCGATCGCCGCCAGGTCCCTCTGCCGCGCCTCCGCTTCCTTGTCGAATTCGCGGCGGTGAGCCTCTGCCTCCTCCTTGGCCTTGAGAAGGATCTCCTGCTTCTTGCTCGTCGCCTCGCGCTCGGCCCTTTCCAGCATGGCCCGGGACTGGCGCACGGCCTCCTGGCCGGCCCCGACCGCCCGGTAGTGCTGCACCACCAGCGCTGCGACGCATCCGGCCACGAAGGCCAGCGCGATGTAGAGGACGTAAGTCATAGGAGCCCCGCCGCCATTGTACCGCTCCGACCCGAGGCATCGGAAGGGCGAAGAATCATCCCCGAAGCCTCGGGCCTCCTAGGGCACCTTGACCCGAATGGCGCGCGGAAGGATATCGAAGCGGACGGGAAGGCAGTGCGTCGACTCGCCGTCCACGCCCAGCCGGACTTCCTCGTCGGCTTCGGCCTCGACGACGCGACAGCGGCGGTGCTCGATCTGGGGGTGGGACAGCAGCGAGCCGTCGTAGAGCCGCACGATGTTGTTGATGGCCTGCAGCGGACCCATGTCCGGCATGATCACCAGATCCAGCATGCCGTCGTCGGGTACGGCAGGCGGAGCGAGCATCATTCCGCCGCCTCCGTACTGGCCGACGGCCACCACGACGCTCTTGATCAGCCGCTCGCCCAGGTCGACGCCGTCGGCGCTCAACCGGACGCGCTTGCTGCGATAGACGAACAGCGCTTCGATCGTGGCCCACAGGAACGAGAGGAACCCGCCGAGCCGCTTGGAGCTGGCGTTGACGCGCCGCGCGATTTCGGCGCCGATGCCGAAGTCCGACTCGTTGACGAAGTACTGCATGGCCGGCGGCCCGTCCTTGCGAGCGATCGTGACGCGGCCCACGTCCCAGGATCGCGTGTTGGTGCCGGCAAGCGCCGAGGCCGCGCCTTCCAGGTCGCGTGGGATCTGGGCCGTGCGGATGAAGTCCTTGCCGGTGCCGCGCGCGATGGTCCCGACGACGGCCCCGGCCGAGACGGGCTTGCCGTTGGCGTCGAAGAAGCCGTTCACGACTTCGTTCAGAGTGCCGTCGCCGCCGACGGCCACGACCATCTCGTAGCCGTCCGCCAAGGCCTTGGCGGCCAGCTCCGTGCCGCCGCCTTGGCGATCCGTGAAGGCGTGCCCGAACTCGCCGAGAGACGCTTTCAGGCACTGCTCGATGCGCGGCCACATACCGCCCGTGGTGCCCCCGGCGGAACGCGGGTTGACGACGACGAAGGTGCGGAAGCCGTCCGTCAAGGCTGACCGACAGGCAGCTGGTCGCCGAGCTGTCCGTGGGGACGCGGGATGACGTGGACGCTGATCAACTCGCCGACCTTGGCCGCGGCCGCGGCGCCGGCGTCGGCGGCGGCCTTCACAGCCGCGACATCGCCGCGGAAGAGGAAGGAGACCAGGCCGCCCTCGATCTTCTCGTACTTCACCGGGAAGACCTTGGCTGCCTTGATGGCCGCGTCGGCGGCTTCGACGAGGGCAGTGAATCCCCGGGTCTCGATGATTCCCAGCGCTTCGCGCGTTCCCTCGTACGGCTCATCCATTCCGGCTCGCCTCCAGCTTCAGAGTATTGCCTGCGGTCTAGCCGCGGCCGACGATGTTGAACAGGTCCTTCAGCGTGCAGCGGCGCTCGCGGCAAAAATTGCGAGTGCGCGTCAGGCCTTCGCCCGTAGGGCCGGCGATGCTGAAGCTCGCATAGCCCTCGCCACCCATCCCCAGGCCGGCGTAGGACGGTCCGTTCTTCACGAAGATGCTCGCCTCGCACTCCCGGGCCATCTTGTGCAGGTTCGTGATGTCCCGGCTGTGCATCGTGGCGGTGTGCTTGTTGCCCTTCTCCGCTTTGATGGCCAGTTCGATCGCAGCATGCACGTCGGGCACTCGCACCACGGGCAGGACCGGCATCAGCATCTCGGTGTGAACGAACGGGTGGTCGGGCCCGGTTTCCACGAACGCCAGCTTGATGTTCGGCGGCACGCTGATGCCGATCTTGGAGAGGATCACCTGCACGTCCAGGCCGACCAGGTCGCGATTGAGATGGCCCGGTTGCTGGAAGATCAGGTTCTCCAGCTTCTGCACGTAGCTGCCGATCACGTGGTAGCCGTTGGCGCGCTTGAGCTCCTCGATGAACCGGTCGGCGACGCTCGCGACCACGATCATCTCTTTCTCGGCCGTGCAGAGGATGTTGTTGTCGAGGCTGGCGCTGTCGACGATGTTGCGCGCCGCCAGCGGCAGCTCTGCGGTTTCGTCGACGACGGCGGGCGGGTTGCCCGGGCCGGCGACGATGGCCTTCTTGCCGGAGTGGAAGGCGGCGCGAGCGACCTCTCCTCCGCCCGTGACGATGAGCAGCTTGATGCCCGCGTGGTGCATCAGCTCCTCGCTCGACTTCATCGAGGGCTCCGCAACCGTGGTGAGGAGGTCCGGGGGACCGCCGGCCTCGACGATCGCGTTGTTGATGAGAGCGATGGCCTCCTGGCAGACGCGCTTGGCCCTGGGATGGGGGTTGAACGTGACGGCGTTACCGGCGGCGATCATCCCGATGGAGTTGCAGATGATCGTTTCGGTGGGGTTGGTCGTGGGCGTGATGGAGCCGATCACGCCGAAAGGGGAGTGCTCGACCAGCGTGAGACCGTGGTCTCCGGTCCAGGTGATGGGCTCCAGATCTTCCACCCCGGGCGTCTTGTCGACGGCGAGCGTGTTCTTGCCGACCTTGTCGCGCACGCGCCCCAGCCCGGTCTCGGCGACGGTGCGCTCGGCGATGCCAGGGATGGCCTCGCGGAAGCGGCGGCGCATGTTCTCGATGAGCACTTTGCGCTTCTCGACGCCCAGCGTCATCAGCGTGGTCTGGGCCACGCCAGCCGCCTTGACGGCGCTGTCGATATCGGCGAAGACGCCGGTATGCGCACCCGCGGGCGGCCGGTACTCGGGAGCCGGCGCGGATCGTGGCGCGGGTGCCGGCTCGGGTGCCCTGGAGGGCAGGGGAGCGGCTTCACCCCGGTTCATCCGGTCGATCACCTTGCGGACGATTTGCTGGATTTCCTCTGGCGAGAGCTGCATGGCGAAAGGCACCTGTCGGGAGTCCCGAGGGGCAGCGGGATGGCTGCCGGTCCTCCTGGCCTGTCCGTACCTGCTGGCAACACAGGCACGGAAGGAAACCTGGTTGGCGCGGCCGTAAGGCCGGGCCTATCTGACTGAAGAGAGCTGTTGGGTCGCGCGTGTCGTGATGGACGGTCCGTCGCAGCTCAACCGGATCAGGCGTCGCGGGCGGTCTGGTCGACCGTGACCGTGTCGATGATCCCCGCCACGACGGCGTCGACGGGCTTCTTGTCGGTCCTGGTCGTCTGGCGCGCGCTGCTGCCGCTGACGACCAGCACCCGTTCGCCATGGCCGGCGCCGACCACGTCGACGGCCACGGCGAAATCTCCGGTCTCCCGGCCCTCCAGGTCCAGCTTCTTCACCAGAAGCAGCTTGAACCCCGTCAGCCCGTCGACCTTGCGGGTGCAGACCACGGTCCCGGCGACTCTGCCGATGAACACGCGTATCCTCCGGCGCCGTTACTTGCCCGAGCGGGCCTTGTCGTGGGCGGCGGCCGTGCCGATCGGCAGGATGCCCTCCAACGACGCGTGGGGCCTCGGGATCACGTGAACGGCGACCAGTTCGCCTACCTTGTTGGCAGCTGCTGCGCCCGCGTCGGTCGCGGCTTTCACAGCCGCCACGTCGCCGCGAACCAGCGCCGTCACATATCCGGCACCGATCTTCTCGTAGGCCACGATGGTCACGTTGGCCGCCTTCACCATCGCATCCGACGCCTCGATCAATCCGACCAGACCCTTGGTCTCGATCATTCCCAGAGCCTCACCGCTCACGAAAAGCCTCCTTGGCAGCTAAGTCCTCCGCTGCCCCTCTCTGGGGCCCCGGAGTCCGTCCGAACCATGATCCCTGAAATGGACCCCGCTTTGCAACCCGGCAGATGCAGCTTCGGGGCGCCCACCGCCGTGCCGTGTGATAACGCGTTTTGAACCTGCATTTCTACAGGTCGGTTGTCTGCTCGGGAAGGACCCACCCTCTCGGGAGGGCCAGTCCGAAGCAAGATTCCCTTTCGCGCTTGTGTTGGCTCAAAACAGAACTATCATCACGAGCACGGCAGGAAGGCTTCCGGCATCGTATCACGCCGCCCCCGCGGCCCGCCCCATCTTCAATCTGCAGTCTCCCGCCTCCAGTCTCCCAGGCCGATACTCCCCATCTCAAGTCTCGATTTTCCGGTCTCGAATACGAAAGTCCCCCCCGTCTTCCACCCTCCCGCTAGACTTCCCCCGTGACCCTCTCCCGCCGGCTTCGCGTGTCGCTCCTGCTGCTTGCCTCGCTGGAGCTGGCCTGGACGTGCTGGGCCTGGACGCATCCGCCGGTACCGGTCCTGCTCTTCCACGGCATCTCCGAGACGGGCGGGCCGCTCGACTTCTGGACTCTCAAGCCCGCAGTCTTTCGGGCGATCCTCGACCGCATCGAGCGGCTCGGCTTCCACACCGTGGACGACGAGGGGCTGCTGGCGGCCTTTGGGTCGTTTCGCGGCTACAGTCGCCTGGTCGTGTTGACGTTCGACGACGGCCTGGCCAGCCACCGGGAACTGGTGGCGCCGGAACTGCTGCGGCGAGGTATGCGGGGCCTGTTCTTCGTCACCCGTCGCGGCGGCCCGGGGCGCCTCTCCGACGGGGACGTCCGGGGACTGCCGGCTTCACGCCTGCGCGTGGGCTCGCATTCCGCCACTCACGGACTGCTGGTGCGACGCGAACGCGAGGACGACGAGGCTTTCCGCTTGCGGCTCATCCGCGAGATCGCTTTCCCACGGGCGCAGCTGCGGCGGCTGACGGGCCAGACCATCCTCTCCTTCGCCTACCCCGGAGGGGACGTCTCCCTGGAAGCCCGCGAGATGGTGCTGACCGCCGGCTACAGGTTCGGCTTCACGGCCGATTACGGCTCGCCATCTCCCTGGACCGACCGTACGCTCTTGCCTCGCGACCTTCTCTTCAGCGACGCCACTCCCGCCGCCGTCGAGGCCTACATGACCGAACCGCTCCGCTGGCTCCGTTTGCGCGCGGTTTTCGACGTGCTGGCGCTGATGCTCCTGCTGGCGTCCTTCGTGCGCGAGAGGATACCGGCGGGCAGCCAGTGAGGAAGCCCCCGGGCAACAGCCCGCCCTAACCTCCCAGGTACGCCGCCCTCACCCGTTCGTCGGCCAGCAGGTCTCGCGCTTGCCCGCCGAGCGCCACGCGCCCGGTCTCCAGCACGTAACCCTGGTGGGCGATGGAGAGCGCCGCAAAAGCATTCTGCTCCACGAGCAGGATGCCGACTCCCTCGCTGTGGATCTGCTCGAGCGTCCGGAAGATCTCGGTCACCAGAAGCGGCGCCAGCCCCAGCGATGGCTCATCCAGCAACAGCAACTTCGGGCGTGCCATCAACCCTCGGGCGATCGCTACCATCTGCTGCTCTCCCCCGGAGAGCGTCCCGGCCACCTGGCCGATGCGCTCCGCCAGGCGCGGAAACAGCTCGAAGCACCTCTTGCGGTCGCGCGCGATGCCGTCGGCGTCGTTTCTCAGGAATGCGCCCAGCGCCAGGTTCTCGTCGACCGTCATCCGGGGGAAGATCCGCCGCCCCTCCGGCACGTGGACGATGCCGCGCCCCACGATCCACGGCGCCGGCCGGTGCAGGATCGGCACGTCCTCCCAGCTGACGCCGCCCTGCACGTGCCGCAGCAGCCCGGAGATCGTCTTGAGCAGCGTGCTCTTCCCGGCCCCGTTGGCGCCGATCAGACACGTGATCCGGTCGCCCGGCACTTCGAGGCTCACGCCGTGAAGCACCTCGAGATGTCCGTAGGATGCTTTGAGTCCTTCGATGCGCAGCATCCTCAGTCCGACCCTCCCTTCAGGTCCGCCGACCTGCCGAGGTACGCTTCGATCACGAGCGGGTCGGCTTGCACCTCCGGTGGCGCCCCCTGCGCGATCTTCTCGCCGTGGTCCAGCACGACCACCCGATCCGACAGGCGCATCACCATCTTCATGTCGTGCTCGATCAGCAGCACGGTCAACCCGGTCTTGCGGATGCGCCGGATGAGAGCCATCAGCTCGCCGGTCTCATTGGAGCCCATGCCGGCTGCCGGTTCGTCCAGCAGCAACAGGCGCGGCTTCGATGCCAGCGCGCGCGCCAGCTCCAGGCGGCGCTGATGGCCGTACGGAAGACTGCCGGCCAGCTGCCCCTCGTGGCTCTTCAGTCCGACGAACTCCATCCGGGAGCGGGCGAAATCCTCGATCGTCTCCTCTTCCCGCTGCGCCGAGCGCGGCCGAAACAGCGCCGAAAGGAACCGGCCCCCCGTCCACGGATGGCAACCGATCTTGACGTTGTCCAGTGCCGTGAGATCCCGGAAGAGGCGAATGTTCTGAAACGTCCGCGCTATGCCGCCCTTGCAGATCGCGTGCGGCTTGAGCCCGGCGATCGATCGTCCTTCGAACAGGACGCTGCCGGCCGACGGGCTGTCGAGACCGGTGACCAGGTTGAAGAGCGTGGTCTTGCCGGCTCCGTTGGGTCCTATGAGCGCGACGATCTCCCCGGAGTCGACTCCGAAGCTCACCTGCGACAGCGCCGCCAGGCCTCCGAATTGCTTCGAGACCTGTTGCACGGCCAGCACGGCTCCCGGGCTCATTCGGCCTCGTCGGCCTCCTCCGACAGCTCCGCGGCTACCGAGCTCTGCGGCCACAGTCCCGCGGGCCGCCATCGCATCATCAGGATCAACAACGCCCCGTATACGATCCAGCGCAGCTCGCCAGGGATTGCCGACGCCGGCACGCCCAGCGGCGAGAGCACGAAGGCCAGGTTCTGAGGCCGCAGCCCCTCTTGCAGCGCCACCAGCAGACACGAGCCGAGCACGACGCCTGGGATGCTTCCCAGCCCACCCATCACGACCATGCATAGGATCAACACCGACTCGGAGAAAGTGAATGCCGTCCAATGGAGCGTCCCTGAAAACGAGGCGTAGAACGCTCCGCCCAATCCTCCGATTCCAGCGGCGATCGCAAACCCCAGCGTCTTGTAGCCCATCAGGTTGATGCCACAGGACTCGGCGGCAATCTCGTCCTCGCGGATGGCAAACCAGGCGCGGCCCAGGCGCGAGTCCTCGATTCGATACATGACGAACACGGTCAACGCGAACAGCGCCAGCACCAGATAGAAGAACGCCGTCGGGCTGTAGCGCAGGAACTCGTGGCCGAACAGAGAGGGCTTGTGGATGTCCGGAAACCCGCGCGCGCCGTGCGTCACGCTGGTCCAGTTGCGCGTCACGAGGATCACCAGCTCCGAGAACCCGAACGTCACGATGGCGAAGTAGTCCCCCGTGAGCCTCAGGGTTGGCACGCCCAGAAGCACCCCGGAGAGCGCTCCTAGAGCCCCCGCCAGCGGCAGCGCGAGCCAGAACGAGACGTCGAAGTTGTTCATGAATACGGCTGCCGCGTACGCTCCGATGCCGTAGAAGCCGACGTAGCCCAGGTCCAGCAGGCCGCAAAACCCCGTCATGATGTTCAGCCCCAGCGCCAGGATCGAGAAGAGCAGCGCGTAGATCGCCACTCCGACGACGTAGGAACTGCCCACGAACGGGACGCAGGCCGCGAGCGCCACGAACGCAACCCAGGCCCAGGGGAGGGAGCGGACTCGGGGCACTGGGCTACGGGCTACGGGCTCGGGGCTCGGGGCTACGGGCTCCGGGCTCGGGGCTCCGGGCCCCATGCCTGGGTTTCCGGTTCTTGGCGCTCGGTTCTTGGTCATGGGTTTCGTGCGAACGATGTCCGGCTGCTAAAATCCTCAGCTCTTCCTTGGCAGCTGAGCGCCCATCAGCCCGGCCGGGCGCAGAACGATGACGGAGATCATCACGAAGTAGGCGACCCCGGTGGCCCACTCGGAGAGGTCGAAGTAGATCGCCAGACTCTGCGCGACCCCCAGGACCAGCCCGCCGACCATCGCGCCCGGGATGTTGCCGATGCCGCCGAGGACGGCCGCCGAGAAGGCGAACACGCCCGCCTGATATCCCATCGTGGGCTTGATCTCGTCGCGGTAGAGGCCGACCAGGATGCCGGCGACGGCTCCGAGAGCGGAGCCCAGGGCGAAGGTGAGCGAGATGACGCGGTTGACGTCGATGCCCATCAGCCTCGCCGCGGCCTGGTCCTGGGCGCAGGCTCGCATCGCCATCCCGAGCTTGGTGCGCATCACGAGCAGGTGCAGTCCCAGCATCAGCAGGAAAGCGACCAACGCTATGAAGAGCTGCAGCAGCGAAAGGCTCAGCGGTCCGGCCTGGACGTAGTGGCCTTGCGTGACGACGTCCCAGAAAGGCGCGCTCTCGGGCAGATTCCGCCGCAGAAAGATATCCGGATGGGCCCCGTACTTGCGAAAGGTGTGGTTCTCCGCCGACCAGATGACCTGGGCGACGTTCTGCAGGACGAGGCTGACTCCGATGGCCGTAATGAGAGCGGTCAGTCGCGGCGACTCCCGCAGCGGACGGTAGGCGACGATCTCGATCGCGACGCCCAGCATGGAGGCCAGCGCCACGGCCGCTATGAAGCTCAACGCGAAGGGGACTCGAACCAGGCACGCCCAGCGAACGGCCAACCCCGCCAGCCCCCCGGCCGCCAGACTGCCCAGCGCCTGCGCCGCGCCGCGGCCGAAGCGTTCGGCGAGCAGGCTGGCCGCCACCACCCAGACAATCAGGCCCGCCGCCAGACCCGCACCCGCGGCCTGGTACGGAGTCGACTCGATGGTGAAGGCGAGGCACATGAAGGCCCCGTACATGTAGATCTCGCCGTGGGCGAAATTGATCAGCTCGATGATCCCGTAGACCATCGTGTAGCCGACCGCGATGAGCGCATAGGCGGCGCCCATAGTGACGCCGAGCAGGAGGATCTGGGCCAGCATCCGCCGGTGGACTCAGTTCATCTGCTTGGGTGCAGGGACGAACTTTCCGCCCTTCACGAGCGCCATGTGGACGGGCTTCAGGCAATCGCCGTTCTTGTCGAAGTAGGTCGGGCCGCCCAGTCCCGGGAAGGCCTTCTCCTTGGAGTCGATCTTGGCGACGAAGTCGCGCACGGCCTTGCGGTCGACGCCCGCCTTGTCGGCTCCGTCGAGCAGGATGGACGCCGCGTCGTAAGCCAGCACGGCCCAGGCGTCGGGCTCCACGCCGAACAGCTTCTTGAACTGCTCCTTCCACGCGCGGGCCTTGTCGCCGCCCAGCTCGAAGAGGAACGGAGTGGAGACGTAGGTGCTCTCCGCCGCCGCGCCGGCGTTGCGGATGTACTCGTCGCTGAAGACCCCGTCGCCGCCCAGAAGCGGAACGGGAATACCGCTCTCACGGGCCTGCGCCGCGATCTTGGCGGCTTGCGAGAAGAGGCCGCTCACCAGGATCACCTCGGGCCGCTTGGGCATGAAGGTCGAGAGCTGCGGCCGGAAGTCGACGGTGTCGCGCTCGTAGCTCTGCTCGGCTACCACCTCCAGCCCGATCTTCTTGGATTCCTCCACAAAGGAGTTCTTGAGTCCGATCCCGTAGTCGTCGTTGTCGTAGAAGACGGCCACGCGGCTGGCGTTGAGGTGCTGCCTGGCGTACCGGGCCAGCATCTGCCCCTGAAAATCGTCCCGGTAGATGTTGCGGAACGTCCACTCGCTACCCTGGCAGACGGCCGGGTTCGTGGAACCGCTCGAGAACTCGACCAGCCCCGCCTCCTTGTAGATGGGCTTGCCCGCAAGGCTGCAAGAGCTGTTGTAATGGCCCACCACGGCGATCACGGCCGGGTTGGAGGCGAACTTCTGAGCCACGTTCGACGCTTCCTTCGGGTTGCCCGCGTCGTCTCCGATCTCGAGCTGCACCTTCAGACCGTGGATGCCGCCCTTGGCGTTGACCTCGTCGATCCGCAGCTTGACGCCGCGCTCCATCATCTTGCCGACCTGCGCCAGGTCGCCCGTCATCGGACCGGCGACGCCCAGAACGATCGACTTCGGCGCGGCTGCGGGTCCAGTCCCGCCCGCCGGTTCCCCGCCCGGTCCCCCGCAGCCCGGCCCCAAAAGCAGCAGCAGCAGGATGCTCAACCGGCAGACGATCTTCATTCCATTCATGCCCTTCTCCTGTTCCTTTGTACCCCTGGATCTCTAGATCGCCCCGGGCGCGCCGCGCAACGCAAAACACGCCCGCTCCCCAACCCGTCGGCCTCCCCTCACGGTTTGCGCGCGGCCGCCCGCTCCACGCTGGCGGCCTTGTCCACGAGGTGCAGCGACGACAAACGCCGCTCCGAGCCGTCCCCCTCGGCGTCGAGCTTCAGCAGAGTCCGCGAGTCCTCCCAGAAAGTGACCGTGTGGCTCTTTCGAGTCCGATAGGTGTAGGTCCCGCTGGCCGGGCCGTAGAGCTTCGCCGCAGCCTGCACGGCCCGGGACTCGTCGACAGGCTTGTCGGCGCGGTAGCGGACGACGAGCTCGCTGATCGTCTTGGAGTGGAAGTCGTAACCGATGGCGTCGAGCTGGGGATCCTTCAGAATGCGGAACGCGTCGCACCACGGCTCCTCCGGCGGGGTCGGCCTCAGCACGTGCGCGCGCCGCAGCGCGTCCTCCGCCGTGACCAACGACTCGGCCTGGTAACTCCGCGGGAGGGACTTGTCCTTGCCCGGCTCGGGCAGGTAAATCTCGGGCGCGGGCACGGTGAGCGGCTGGGGCGGCGGCGCGGGAGAGGGTTCCACGAAGGAGGTCCCATCCGCAGGGCGCACCTGCGTGTACCAGTAGGCGCCTCCGCCTGCTCCTGCCAGGAGCGCCAGCGCGGTCGCGGCGAACCAGACTCCGCGCCGCCTGCGCGCGTCCGGTTGCGGCGTCGTGCCCATCCCCGGGCGCAGCATCTTGCCTCCCTGACGCGCAAGTCCCGGTCCGCTCGGGTCGGCGGTCGGCTTGCGCACTCTCGCCCTCCCCGACGACGAAGCTCCGGACGGCTCCACCTCGGAAAGCCGCGGCGCCGCCACGGTCCCCGGCTTCCGCGCACCGGGCATCGACGGCTCCTTGCCTGCGTCGTTCTTGGGACCCTTGGGATCGGCCATGCCGACGCCATTGTACTCGCTGGCCCCATCTTCCGGCATCCCGAGCCGAGGGCCGAAAGCCGAGAGCCGGCTCCGTAGCTTGTCCGTTGTTGTTCAAGTTTGTCCGTCTTCGTGCCGATAGGTACGGTTGAGACATCCCAGGAGGCGAACGTGGGCATCATCGAAGCGCAGGGTCTGGTCAAGCAGTTCGGCTCGTT
>JACQFU010000290.1:13160-14701 GCA_016199905.1 Candidatus Wallbacteria bacterium | reverse complement strand
ATAGGCTTGGCGCTTCGCCTCGTAGGTCGCGATCCGCTGCGAAAGGGCTTCGACCGCCAGGCCGAGACCTACTGGGTGAAGAGGACCTCTCCGTCCGATCCGGCGCGCTACTTCCATCAATTCTGAACGAACCGACTCGAAGCGGGAGCCCCAGAGATGCAACGACCCAACGACGAATCCGGCCGGTTCGAGCAGCAGGCGAAGGCCCCTCGCGCAGGCTTGCTGGCAGAGCTCTGCACGTTCCTGATACAGAACAAGAAGTGGTGGCTACTGCCGATCGTCGTGGTGATGCTGCTGGTCGGGGTCCTGATGATCCTCGGAGGCTCGTCGCTGGCCCCGTTCATCTACACGGTCTTTTGAGTCCATTGGTCCGCGGGCGGGAAGGAGGACCCGAAGCGTCAACGCCCCGCCGGCTTCAGGCGCGTGTACTCGATGAGCATCGGCTTGTCGCCCGGCACCGCCGAGCGCCACTCCTGCTGGAAGTGGTCGGGATCGCGAAAGCGCACGGTCAGCTCGTGCATCGGCACGTCCGTGGCGTTGGCCATGTTCGTCCCGTCCAGGAACTTGAAGTTCAGCTCCTTGAGGCCCGGCGTCGTCTGGCGCGTGCACATGCGCGGCTGCGAGTTTGTGCAGCAGTAGTGCGTCATCATCACGTGCTCGCCGCTCGGGTGGTAGACGCTGAGCATCTCCGGCACCCGGTCGGGCACGATCGTCTCCAGCAGGGTCGTGCCTCCCGAGATGGCGCGGAAGGTCACGCGGATCTTCATTCCGGAATTCGATTCGCCCCGCCAGTCGCCCGCCAGCGTCAGCAGCTTGGCGAACTCGGGACTGTTCATCGGCGGCGGAGCTGCCAGGAGGCAGAGGCACCCGAGAAGCGAAAAAGTGGCGACGAGTTGGCCGAGCGTTTCGACAGAGCCCAGGAGTCGTTCTCCCATGCCTGGAAGCATAGCATTCGAGACCTCTGGAAGGACTTTTTCGGACTCGAGGGCCGACGCGACTCCAACTCGTCTGCCGTCTTCATGTGCATCTACTTACCACTTATGGTAACTTATAGATATGAAACTGGAGACTCTGCTCGCTGTCGTCGGGGCCGATCCGATCTTCGAGAGCTCGCTGCTCCTCGCCGGAGACGTTGACCCCGCGGATGTGAGCAAGCAACTCTCTCGCTGGACGCGGAGCGGCACGATCTGGCAAATGCGACGAGGGCTCTACTGTCTCGCCCCGCCTTACAGAAAGATCGAACCTCATCCTTTCCTGGTTGCCAACTCGCTGGTGCCAGCATCCTACGTGAGCCTGCAATCGGCGCTCGCCTTCTGGCAGCTCATTCCCGAGTATGCCGCCGCAGTCACGAGCGTGACGACGCATGGCCCCCGCACCTTCGACACACGCCTGGGCCGGTTCGAGCTCCGCCACGTGAAGAAGGGCCTCTTCTCCGGTTACCGCTCGATCGAGGTCTCTCCCGGACAGCGCGCTTTCGTAGCCTCGCCCGAAAAGGCCCTGCTCGACTTGATTCACCTCACTCCGGGCGGCGACGGGGAAGT
>JACQFU010000290.1:0-13143 GCA_016199905.1 Candidatus Wallbacteria bacterium | reverse complement strand
GAAGTCTATCTCTCCGAGCTGCGGCTGCAGAATCTGGATACTCTCGATCTCTCCGAGCTGAATCGCCTGGCCGACTTCTCGGGCCGACCCAAGCTCGGCCGCGCCGTCCAGCGCGTGACCATACTTCAGCAGGCGCAGACCGACGACTACGAGACTCTATGAAGGACCATCTGGCGCAGCTGCTGAGAAGCAGCAGTTCGCCGTTGCAGGGTCGAAACCTGGCGAGAGAATACCTCCAGGCCAGGATTTTGGGGGCGATGCAGCGCTCGGGTGCAATGCTCTCACTGGCCTTCCACGGCGGGACGGCCCTTCGGTTCCTCTACTCGCTCCCGCGTTACTCGGAGGATCTGGACTTTGCACTGGAGCGTTCGCCGCAGCGCTACGACTTGCGCCGGTGCCTCGACGCGGTGAAATCGGAGCTGACCGCCGAGGGCTATGGCGTCGAAGTCCGACTTAGCGACCGCCGAACGGTCCACAGCGCCTTCGTCCGGCTCCCGGGGCTGCTGCACGAGCTCGGCCTCTCGGCGCAACGCACGGAAGTCCTGGCGGTCAAGCTCGAGGTGGACACGAATCCACCCTCGGGAGCCCGGCTCGAAACCAGCCTGGTGCGTCGTCACGTGTTGGTGCAGCTGCAGCACCACGATCGCTCCTCCCTGCTCGCCGGCAAGCTGCACTGCGTCCTGGCGCGTCCCTACGCCAAGGGCCGGGACTTCTTCGACTTGATGTGGTACCTGGGCGACCGGAGCTGGCCGGAGCCGAATCTGCAGATGTTGAATGCCGCGCTGCGTCAAGCCGGCTGGTCCAAAGCCGCCCTGACACCCAAGAGCTGGCGTAAAGCGGCCGCTGACAAGCTCGACTCCATCGACTGGTCGCGAGTGACGACCGACATTCGCCCGTTTCTGGAGTCGCCCGGGGAGGCTGCGATGCTCACCAAGGAGAACTTGCGCAAGCTGCTGCGCCGCGCCTCGCCTTGAGCGGCGTTGATGCGCGAGTCGGCAACGACGGCGACTCATTTCCCCTCGATCCCCCTGCTCCGGATGCTACAATTTCCCGGTCCCCGCCTGCAATCATGGACGCCATTCCGACAAAAGACGACGCGGCCCGCGAGGTCGAACGGCTCAAGGCCGAGATCCGGGACTGCGACCACGCCTACTACGTGTTCGATCGGCCCAGGGTCTCCGATCCCGAATACGACCGGATGATGCGCCGGCTCGAGACACTCGAGAAGGCCTATCCCGAGCTCGCCGTCCCCGATTCGCCGACCCAGCGCGTCGCCGGCACCCCATCGGAGAAGTTCGGCAAGTTCGAACACTCTGCGCAGCTGCTCTCGCTCGCCAACGCCTACTCCACGGCCGAACTGGCCGAGTTCGAGGACCGCATCGTCAAGGAGTTCGGACGCGCCCCCGACTATGTCTGCGAGCCGAAGCTGGACGGACTCTCGATCGCGCTCTACTACCGCGACGGGAAGCTCGACCGCGGCGTCACCCGGGGCGACGGCTTCGTCGGGGAGGACGTCACGCCCAACGTGCGCACCATCCGCTCAGTCCCGCTCACGCTCCGCAGGCCCGTCAACCTCGCCGTCCGCGGCGAGATCGTCATCAGCCGCGAGGAGTTCGCCCGCATCAATCGCGAGCTGGCATCCGCCGGCGAGGAGTCCTTCGCCAACCCTCGCAACGCCGGCGCGGGCGCCGTGCGCCAGCTCGACCCGCGGATCACCGCATCGCGTCGTCTCTCGTTCTACGCCTACTCGGTGATGGACTTCGAGGCCCACGGCCTGGCCAGCGAGTCGGCCGCCCTCGACTTCCTCACCGAAGTGGGCTTCGTGGTGCCGCCCTTCTGCCGCAAAGTCGCCGACCTGCCGTGCGCCATCGCCTGCATCGAAGAACTGGACCGCCAGCGCGAGGAGCTGCCCTTCGAGATCGACGGCGTGGTCCTGAAGGTCGACGCGATGGCGATGCAGCGCACCCTCGGCGCTACTTCCAAGTCTCCACGCTGGGCCGTCGCCTTCAAGTACCCGGCCGAGGAGAAAGAGACCGTCGTGCTCGAAGTCGAGTTCAGCGTCGGCCGCACGGGCGTCATCACACCGGTGGCGATCCTCGCCCCCGTCCACATCGCCGGCACCACCGTCTCGCGCGCCAGCGTCCACAACCTGGAGCTGGCCACCGAGCTGGGGCTGGGCATCGGCGACCGCGTGGTCGTGCGCAAGGCCGGCGAGATCATCCCCGAGATCGTCCGGGTCGTCGGTCCCGAGCCCGGCGTCGAACGGCGGCCCCTGATCGCGCCCGCCGAATGCCCGGGCTGCAAGGCGCCCCTCGTCAAGCGGGAAGGACAGGTCGCGCTGCGCTGCGTCAACCCGAGCTGCGAGACCCAGTTCATCCGCCGACTCCGTCACTTCGTCGGCCGCGACGCTCTCGATATGGACGGGTTCGGTCCGGCCGTGCTCGAAGGACTGGCGCAGCTGGGCCTGGTGCGCCATTACGCCGACCTCTACGCGCTGGTCGAAGCCGACTTCCTGAAGCTGCCGCAGACCAAGGAAAAACTGGCTCGCAAGCTCCACGCAGCGGTGGCCGCGCGCCGCAAGGTGCCGCTCGCCCGCTTCCTCTACGCGCTCGGAATCGAGGGCGTCGGCGACTTCGCCGCCAACTTGCTGGCCGAGTGCTTCGGCAGCCTGGAGGCCCTGCTCGTCGCCGACTTCGAGACGCTCCGCGGCATCCACCAGATCGGCGACGTGACCGCTCGCGCCATCGTCGACTTCCTTGCCCGGCCCGAGGCGCAGGAGGAACTGTGCCGCCTGCGGGAGGCCGGCCTCGAGGTCTTCGTCGAGAAGACGCGCACCCGCGGCGACCGGCTCGCCGGCAAGACGCTCGTCGTCACAGGCACCCTCGCCTCGATGTCCCGCAAGCAAGCCGAGGACTCCATTCGCGCCCAGGGCGGCACCCCCTCGGGCTCGGTTTCCAAGAAGACCGCCTTTGTCGTCGCCGGCGCCGAGGCCGGGTCCAAGGCCGCGCGAGCCCGCGAGCTGGGCATCCCGCTCCTGGACGAGAAGCAGTTCCTGGAACTGCTGGCGGGCGGGGCGGTCCCAGGGTCCGTGATGAAAAATGACTAGCCCCGTTCGCCGCGCCCGACCCGCCCGCCGCAAGATCCGGCTCGAGGACTTCGGCCTGGAGAGCCAGCTCCGCGAAGCCACCGACGGCTTGCTGGGCGGCCTGTGGCCCCACGCCGCCCGGCACTTCGGCTTTCCGCTGCTGACGCAGCACATCGACGGTTTCAAGAACAGCCTCTACGTGCTGGCCGGGGCCTCCCGGATGGGAAAGACCACCTTCGCGCTGCAGCTGGCCTGGCAGACCATTCGCGACAACGCGGACACGCAGGCGATCTACGCCAGTCTCGACCAGCCCTCGCGCGAGCTGAACATGCGGTTGGTGGCGATGGCGGGCGAGGCCCCCGTCGACTACGTGCTGCACCCCGACCCGCTGCTGGCGGAGAAGTACGATCGCAAGCGCCAGGCGGGCATCAACGCCATCTTCGAAGTGAAGGAGCAGCTCACGATCGTCGACGAGAGCCACGGCGGCCTGACGCTGGACGACCTGACCAGCCTGGTGGAGCAGAAGCGCCGCCGCTTCGACGGCCCGCTCCTCATCTTCCTCGACCCGATCTACAAGCTGCGCGTCCCGGGCGCGGCCGACTTTACTCAAAGGATGGACTGGCTCTCCCAGGAGCTGAAGACCCTGAGCATGGCGCAGAAGGTCGCCATCGTCGGCACCACGCGACTGGCGCACGGCGCCGGCAAGCGCCGGCCGTCGCTGGAGGACCTCGAGGAGCAGGCCGCGCTGCTCTACGAGGCCCAGGTGATCCTGCTCTTCTACTGCGACTACTTCAACAACGCCGATACGACGCTGCTGGAGTGGGAGTGGGGCACCGACGACCTGATGGTCCCCATCTTCGAGCTGCAGGTGGCCAAGAACAAGATGGGCGGTTTCGCCAATCGCCTCTACTACCGCTTCTACAACAGCTTCAGCAAGTTCCGCGAGTGCCCCCAGGTCGAGATCGACAACTACGACCGGATGCTCAAGAACCTGCAACGCAAGAGCCCCGAGCACGAGGGCGGCGAGGAGCTCGTCGTCCAGCGCCTCGAAGTCATCGACGAAACCTAGGGACTCCGGACTCCACAGAGGTGCATCATTCCGATCTACCGGCATCCTACCTATCAGGCCCCCGACCTCGCGGCCCGCTTCACGGCTGCGCTCACGCTGCAGAGGAAGGGCGTGCTCGACCAGGCCTTCGACATCTACCAGCAGATCCTGGCCGACCACCCCGACCACACCGGCAGCCACGTCAATAGCGGCATCGTCCTGTACCTGATGGGCGAGTTCCCCCGCGCGCTGGCCTGCCTGGAGCGCGCCGTCGAGTACGACCCCTCCGACGCCGGTGCCCGCTACAACCGAGCCAAGGTGCTGGCCGCGATGGACCGCAACGACGAGGCCCTCGAACAGCTCCTCGTCGCCCGGGAACTGGACCCAAGAGACCTTCTGACGACTCAGGAAATCTGCCGCACCTACCTCAGGATGCGCCGCTACGACGGCTTCTTCGAGGCCGTCGCCGAGGGCCTGGAGCAGCACCCTCAGGACCCGGCCCTTTACATCCTGAAAGCCCAGGCCTTCCTGGAAAAGGGCGACCAGGGCCGCGCCGCCGACCTCCTGAATCTCTTGCTCAACCACGATCCCAGCCTCGAGGCCGCCCTCACGCTGCTCGCGGAGGTCTACCTGCAGACCAACCGCATCGACAAGGCCGTCGCCACCGTCAAGCGCGCGCTGCTGAAGAATCCCGACTCCGCCGAACTGCACAAGAAGCTCGGCGTCTGCTACAGCCTCCGCGGCGACCGCCAGCTGGCGCGCGGAGAGCTGGCCCGCGCCCTGGAGCTGGACCCGACCATCATCGTCACCATCGAGGCCGCCGGCGGCGTTCAGGAAGAGAAGCCCGAGAAGTGGGACGCCCTGAAGTTCCAGGGCTACATCCTGGCCCGCAGCGACTACTACGCCCGCACCGGCGCCTGGCGCAGCGCCGTGAACGAGTTCCTGCTGCTGGCCCGCAAGTACCCCGACCGCCCCATCATCCTGCAGGAGCTCGCCAGCGCCTACCAGAACTCCGGCGAGTACCGCCGCGCCTACGCCATCTATCGCCGCGTCCTGCAAATGGAGCCCGAGAACCTCGAAGTGCAGCTCCAGCTCTCGCGCCTGGCGCTGGCCATCGGCCGCATCTCGGAGGCCCGCAAGTTCAGCGAGCACTCCGCGGCCAGCTACCCCGAGGTGAGCGAGGTCGCCGAGATCCAGGGGCAGGTCTGCCTCGAAGCCAACGATCTCGAGCGCGCCCGCGAGGCCTTCACGCGTGCCATCGAGCGCTCGCACTCCAACCTGGACGCCCTGATGGGACTCGGCACCTGCCACTTTCGCGCCGGCGACTTCAAGGCCGCCCGCGACGTCTGGGAGCAAGCCCACAAGCTGTTCCCCGGCAGCATCAAGATCGCGCTTTGCCTGGCCGATGCCCAGGTCGAGCTGGGTCAGAAGGTGGCCGCCATCAAGCTGCTGCGCGAAACCAAGCACGCCGCGGCAGCCGCGGGCGCCTTCGCCCGGGTTCGCGGCCAGACGAACCCCTCCGCCGCGCCGCCGAGCGGCGAAGTCCCCGCCGTCAGCGGCTCGCCTGTCGAATTGCTCCACCGCCTGGGCTCGCTCTACCTGGAATGCGGCTGGCCGAAGAAGGCGCGCGCCGAGTGGCGCGATCTCAAGGAGCTCTGGAGCGGCGACCCGCGCGAGGCCGTCTGGGCCTTCGAGGCCATGGTCTTCTTCCGCGACGTCCGGGAAGCGCTGCGCACCATCCGCGCCTGGCTGGCCCGTCACGCCGCCACGCCGGAAATCGACTTCCTCCTGATGCTTTGCCACGTGATGCTGAAGGACCAGACCAAGTTCTGGATCTCCTGGCAAAAGGTGTGGAAAGAGAAACCGACTCTCTTCGAGGCGAGGGCCAACTTCCTCAAGGCCGTCCTCTCGCGAGGCGATGTCCAGTTCCTGCTTTCGAAGATGCCCCGGACCCAGGCCCTCTTCAGCAGCCACCCCGATGCGATCCAGCAGATCACGGCGCTGGAAGACTACCTGGGCCGGATCCAGGCCATCGAGCCGATCACCGAGTTGAACCCGGACCTGTTCTAGCCTCCGCCGCCGGGGCCACGCCGAGCGACGCCAAAGCGGCGTCGATCGGACTGCGCCAGGGGGTGCCGCGCGGAGCGTGCTGCCGGGCCTCCTCGAGCGACCGGAGCTGACCCGAGCGATCGCCGATAGCGCGTTGAGCGTCCGCGAGCAGAAGCCAGGTCACCGGTTCGGGTTGGCGGTAGGCCTGGTAGCTCAACATCCTGATGGCTTGCTTCGTACATCCCAGGTCCTGCGCCAGGTTCAGCAAGAGCTTCCATGCGTGGCGTCCCAGGCTCAGGGGCTCAGGGGGATGATCGAAGAAGAGCCGGGCCTGGAACCGCTGACCCGCCTTCCATCGATCGACGGCCAGCAGCAGCGACCCGATTTGAATCTCGTAGAAGCCCATCATCGCCCGCTGCAGCAACGGCTGCGCCAGCGTCCACTCGTCGCGCGCCGAAAGCTGCCAGGCCAGCTCGAACAGATCCTCCTCCGGACAGGTCGAGTTGTTCATGCGACCGATGCTCTCCAGCGCCCGAGGCCGGTCGCCGACGTCGAGCAGCAGCCCTGCCCGCAGCGCCTCGATCGTCGTGGCCGGCGCCCCACGTCGGGCCGCCGTCTCCAGGCAGGACAGCGCCTCGGCCGCCCGGCCGCTGCCATCGAGCAGCACGGCGCAGATCAGTCGCTGGCGCCACCCACCCTTGCCTGCCCGCACCGCCTCCTGGGCAGCGGCCAGCGCCGCCGCGTACTCGTTACAGGCTACCTTCCCGCGAATCTCGCAGACGAAGCGCGCATCCTCGTCGAGAGAGGTTCCCGCGCAACCCTCTTCCGGGGGCGCGGCTCCCGGCGCCAGGTCGCGCCTGACCACTCGGGAGGCGAAGCGTGAGAGCGAGTTGGCTCGCGCCCGCTGCTGCCCGGCCGCATGGGCGAATCCAAGCCGCTCGGCGCAGTCCGCCAAGGCCTTGGCGATCTCCGGAGAGTTTGGAATCCTGTCGGCGGCCCGGCTCAGGACGTCCATGGCGTCCGCGGCGCGACCCAGCCGGATCTGGCAATCGGCCACCTCCAGTTGGGGACGCGCCGAGCAGGGCGCCGCGGACGCCGCGCCCTCGAACGCTCGCACGGCGGTCTCCAGCCGGCCAGCCGTGGCGGCCTCGCGGCCCTCGGTCAGGAGATCGGTCGCGCCCTGTTTCAGGACGATCAGCGAGGTCGTCCGGATCCGAAGGAAACTCTCGACGAATTCCGCTTCGGTTACCCGTCCGTCGCCATCGGGGTCGACCGGCAGGTCCTCGGGATCGCGGGCGACGCGCGCCCATTCGTCCGGAGCAAGCACGCCGTCGCGGTTTCCATCGAGCCTTGCGAAGATGGCGTGGAGCGCCGCTGCCGTCCTGGGGCCGGCCGGCATCGCGACAGGTCCGGAGCGCGGCTCCGCGGCGGCACAGCTCGCCGGAGGTTGCTGGGCGCGGGCGTTCCAGGGGATGACCAGCATCACAACCAAGGCAGTGGTGGCACGCATCGGGTCACCAGTAGCCAAACTGGCGGAACATCTCCATGACCGGCGGACCCAGCCGGGACGCCCAGCTGCTCTCGGGCAACTCGTACTCCTCTATCCAGTCTCCAAGACGCGAGCGCATCTCCTCGACGGCTTGCGGGTTGCGTTGGGACAGATCGGTCCGCTCGGCGGGATCGGCCAGGACGTCGAAGAGTAGGATCTTCTGAAGGTTCTGGGCGACCGTCGGGAGGCACTGGATGAAATGCCAACGGGCGGTCCGGATCGAGTAGCAGCGCCCCGCACAGCTAAACGAAGCCTGCTCGGGCTCCTCGGCAGGGACGGGAGATGTCGCCCAAAGGGCTGGCGCCAGGCTCTTGCCCTGGTGTTGCTGGCACGGTGTCACGCCGCAGAGCTGCAGCAGCGTCGGCGCCAGGTCGATGAGGCCGGCCATGTTCTTGACCCGCCTTCCCGAGGCGAGTCCCGGACCCGCGACGACCAGCGGGACATGAATGATCTGTTCGTAGGGCAGAGTTCCGTGAACGACTGCGCCGTGCTCGAACAGCAGCTCGCCGTGGTCCCCAGCGACGATCACGATCGTGTTCTTCAACAGACCGCGTTGTTCGAGAGCGTCGAGCAGCCGCGCGAGGCAAGCGTCGGCATACGTGAGGGCGCCGTCGTAGTGAGCAATGAGGTGCTCGCGATCGACGGCCGAAAGCGTCTGCCGAAGAGACGGAAGCTTCAGCGGGAGCCCGGCAGGGCCCGTTCGCCAGCCCGCAGGGCCCGTGGTGGCCGTGGTGTCGGCCGCCGCGCTCGTCGAGGTGCAGGGCTGGAGATCGCAAGGGTCGTATTTGTCGCGCGCGATCGACTCCAGCACGCCCTGCGTCAGAAACCCCGGCGCGTGGACGACCCCGCGGTAGTCCGGGTCGTACATCTCGCCGAACCCGAGCGGGGCCTGATAGGGCGCGTGGACGTCGTAGCCGTGGACGAACAGAAAGAATGGCGACTGGGGCCGCTTGTCGAGCCATCCGATCGCGCCTTCGACGCCGGGCTGCACCGACCAAGGCAGCTCCGTCGACTTGTAGTGCTGAAACCCTCTTTCGAGGCCGAACCTGGGCGACAGGTGGCCGCCGCCCACGAACGCAGCCGTGGCGTAGCCGTGGGCCGTCAGGATTCCGGCCAGCGTCGGCAGGTCGGGGCCCAGCGCCTGCGAGGAGCGCACGATACCGTGGCTCGGGGGATACCGCGAAGTGAAGATGGTCGCGTAGGAGGGCAAGCTCCAGGTGCTCTGAGAGAAGGCGCGCTCGAAGACCGTGCCCGCGGCCGCGAGACCGTCGATGGTGGGCGTGGTCGGACGCCGGTAGCCATAGCACCCGACATGGTCGGCCCTGAGCGTGTCGATGAAAAAGAGAAGCACGTTCGGCCGCTCCGGAACTTCCGCCGCCGCCGCGCACGATAGCCCCCCTGCAACCCACAGCAGCCACGCCAGCCCTCTTGCCCATCCCATCGCAAGGAGACACGATACCAGAGTCGCGTCGCCTTGCGCCAAAACCGAACGGTGCGCCTTGACCGGCGGGCCGGATTCGGGGATCATCCAGGCGATGGCGAACCTCTTCGAAGCGGCGGCGTCGGCGGCAGCGGAGCAGACGGGGCCGCTGGCCCACCGGGCACGGCCGCGAGCGCTCGAGGAGTTCGTCGGACAGCAGCACCTGCTGGCGCGGGGCAAGGTACTGGGCGAGCTGATCCGGCGGGGTCAGGCGTTCTCGGCGCTCTTCGCCGGTCCGCCCGGCACCGGCAAGACGACCCTGGCGCGCATCGTCAGCGCCGCGGCGGCCGCCGAGTTCATCCGGATCAACGCCGTGATGTCGAGCGTGGGCGAACTGCGCGAGCACCTGCGCGAAGCGGGTCTGCGGCTGGGGCGCAACGGCACCAAGACGATCCTCTTCATCGACGAGCTGCACCGCTTCAACCGCTCCCAGCAGGACGCGTTGCTGCCGGACTTGGAGGAAGGCAAGGTCTACCTCCTGGCGACGACGACGGAGAATCCGAACATCGCGATCAACACGCCGATCCTTTCGCGAATGCGGGTGTTCCACTTCAAGCCGCTCGCAGAGGAGGAGCTGGTGGCCGTGATGCGGCGCGGCATCGAAGCCCTCGGCGATCCCGCGTTCGCGCCCGACGACGAATCGTTGCTGGCGCTTTCTCGCGAGGCCCAGGGCGACGCGCGCCAAGCACACGCCCTGCTGGAGACTTGCCACCGAGTGTTCGGCTGTCTCGACGCCGATGCCATCCGCGAGTTGCGCGGCGGCTCGCATCTCACCTACGACCGGGCCGGCGACGAGCACTTCAACGTCGCCAGCGCGTTCATCAAGAGCATGCGCGGCAGCGACCCCGACGCGACGTTGCACTACCTGGCGCGGATGATCGAGGGTGGCGAGGATGCCCGTTTCATCGCCCGCCGCATCGTCATCGCAGCCAGCGAAGAGATCGGCAACGCCGATCCGCTGGCGCTGGTCGTCGCGGAGTCCGCCGCGCGGGCCGCCGAGTTCGTCGGCTTTCCGGAGTCGAAGCTGATCCTGGCTCAGGCCGCGCTGTACGTCGCCTGCGCCGTGAAATCCAACGCCGTCACCACCGCCATCGGGGCGGCCCTCGACGACCTCAAGGCCAACGCTCGAGCGCGGGAAGTGCCGCTGCACCTGCGGAACCAGGTCCCTCGCGGGATGAAGGGCAAGCCCTACCGCTACCCCCATGACTCGCCCGGAAGCTTCGTGCGCGAGGAGTACTTCCCCGATCCCGTTCGGTTCTATTTCCCAAAGGATGCGGGCACCGAGAAGAAGATCCGGGACCGCCTGGCCGCGTGGTGGGGCAAGGAGTGGCTGGAGGGGAAGGAGTAGGGCAGGCGCGAAGCCTGCCCTACCGTTTGCAATCTGTTCGGAAGAAGCCCTGCCCGAGGGGTGGGCTGAACGGCCTATCCCTCAACCGGCTCCTCGCCGCCGCCGTCGGCGCTGGGCGCACCCGGCTCCTCTTCGCCGCCACCGGGAGCAGGTGAGGCGTTGGGAGCGCTGGAGTCGTAGCTGAAGCGGATGCGCTCCGGGAACTCGATGGTGCTGATGGCGTGCTTGAAGATGAGCTGCAACCGGCCCTGGCTTTCCAAGAGGACGCTGTACATGTCGTAGGCCGTGATCCGGCCCTGCAGTTGAAGGCCCTTCATCAGAAAGATTTTGATGGGAGTGCGGTCCTTGCGGGCCTGATACAGCAGTTGGTCCTGGATGTTGACGCGACTCAAGTAGTCCTCCCTTTCTCGCGCTTTTGCGCGTGTGTTGACCCTTCCAGAAAAAGGTTCCCTCGACGGGATTCGGAAGGGCAGATCTAGTTCTCGGGACCGGGTTGATCCTCCTCGGAGGGACTATCCTTCGGAGGTGTTGCTGGAGGCGGGCGGGCGGGCGCGCTCGATGGCGTCGTGCGGGGCGAGCCCGGCCGGGTATTCGGAGTCAAGTCCAGATTGGGCAGGTACATCTTGTACCAATTCCCAAGCATCTCGGCGACGAGCTTGGCGAAACCGTACACCTTGGACTCGCCAATGACCAGATCTTCCTCCTGGCTGAACTTGGCCTCCAGCTTGATTTCCTGTGACAACCGGGCCTGCAAGTCCTTCTGCACGGTCGCCAGCAGATGCTCCAGGTTCTTGCGAAGCGTCTCCGACAGCTCGGGCTTCGCGGGAAGGAAGACACTGCTCTCCTGCAGTTCGTCGGCGCTCACGACGGTGTAGCCGGCCCCGAAGGCGCGCACGTCCTTGAAGGTCTTCTGGTAAGGCTCGGGCAGCTTCTGGGAGGCGGCAGCCTTGGAAAAGGGCAGAAAGAGGATGATGTCCGTCGCCTTCTTTTGACGCATCGTGAACCGACGATAGGCATCCACACCCGCCATCCCCTTGTCCTTCTTCTCGACCCGATCGACCAGCGCCGTCAGCATGCTTCGATTGAGGCTGAAAACGGCGTAAGGCTTCGACATCACGAAGTAGACGAGCCCCTGCTGAAGCGTCACGGACCGGATCGCGATGTTCTTGTAGGGGCTGCCGCCCACCTTGAAGGGGACCGACATGTTGCCGATCGGAAGGGTCAGCTCCTGGTTCGGGTCCTTCATCGCCTCGAGCTGGCTCCACAACTCGTCGAAGATCCCCTCCGGCAGCTCCGCCACGGCCAGGAAATCGGCGGCGTTCTTGTTGTCGACATACTGCAGCCCCAGCGCCAGCCGCAGCGGGATGGCGTCGAGGCCCCCCAGCTGCGGGAGCGTCAGCCCGTAGCGCTCGGCGATCTGCTTGGCGAAGAAGGTGGCCAGCTTCGCCAGGCCCGGCCGCTCCAGCGTGAGGACGAAGTCGAACTCGGCCGGCAAGATCTCGCCGAGCGATTCCAGCTGCTCGTGAAGCGGCCTGGCCGCGGCGGCGGCCGCCGTCGCGGGGGACGTCGAGGCTGCGGAGACGGGAGCTGCCTTCGGCAGGAAGGAAGCGAATTCCGCCAGGGTGCGGGTGGCGTTCTCGTAGTCGCCGGCGCCGATCGCCGCGTGCGCCATGGCGTCGTAGAAAATCTTGAAGTTCTCTTTGCTCGCGCCGACGCCGCCAATCCGGGAGTAGCGGTCCATCGCGTCGCGGATTCCATTGAGAGTGAAAAGATACGCCAGGTCGCGCGCGATCTTGGTGTTGTCCGGATCGTAGTTGAGCGCGCTCTCGAAGCTCTTGACCGCGCGGTCGAAGTCCCGCGTCGCCAGATAGACTTTGCCCAGGTGCAGGTGCAGCTCGGAGGTCTCGGGCGAAAGCTCCACGGCCTTCTGGAGGAACTCGACGGCCTTGTCGTACTTCTTCATCTTGAAGAAGACCCACCCCTTGGTGTCGAGGAAGGCGGCATTGTCGGGCTGGCGCTCCAGGGCCTCCTCGACCAGTTGCAGCGCCTCCTCCAGCCGCACGTCCTTTTCACTGAAAAGGTAGGCCAGGTTGTTGCGCGCGAAGGCGTTGTCCGGTTCCAGCCGCAGCGTCTCGCGGAACTCCCTCGACGCGTTTTCGACGTCGCTCTGGTCGTAGTAGACAGTTGCCAGATGGAAGTGAGTGTCGGCGACGTCCTTGTTCAGCGAGAGCGACTGCTTCAGCGTCTCTATCGCTTTGTCGAGCTGCCCATTCTTGTAGAAGCCCCAGCCGAGCGTATCGAGCAGCAACGGGTCGTTGGGGTGCAGTTGATTGGCGATCTGCGCCTCGCGCAAGGCATCTTTGAGATTCACGCCGTACTGCGAATACAGGAAGCTCAGGTTGTTGTGGGCCGAGGCGTTCGACGGGTCGAGGGCGATGATGCGCTTGTAGACCAGTTCCTCGAACCAGAACGGCTCCTGGGCCTGCTTCTTCTGCAGCCCCTCGTGGATCTCCACGTAGACCGCGGTCACCTCCGCGAACAGCTCCTTGTTGCGGCGCTGCTGCAGGAGGCACTTCTCGAACTC
>JACQFU010000053.1 GCA_016199905.1 Candidatus Wallbacteria bacterium | reverse complement strand
CTCCCTGGGCCGTCAGTCTGCGGCCGTTTGAGGGGCCAAGGTGACGGCAAACTCGATGGTAAGCGCCTTTTGCCCGCCGACGGTGGCCCGGCCCTTCATGAAAAAGGCGTTCTGCAGTTGTTCTACCAACTCCGCTTCGAGCGTCACCGTGTCGCCGGGCACGACCATCTTCTTGAAGCGGGCGTCTTGAATGCGGGTCAGCACGGGGACACCCTCGGGAGCCTGGGAATGAAGTCGTGCCACCAGGATCGCGCCGCACTGGATCACGGCTTCGCACAGGAGCACGCCGGGCATCAGCGGCTTGCCCGGGTAGTGGCCGCGGAACTGAGGTTCCGTATCGCGTACGGTGCGCTCGGCCCGCAGCTTCTGGGGAGTGCACTCCAGAATCCGATCCACGAACAGGAAGGGCGGCCTGTGCGGGATCGCCGCGAGCACGTCCGTGTCGGCCGGGCTCGGGGGCGGGGCGACCTCCTCGCGGGCCAGCACCTGGGAGGCAAGATCGATGCACGCGTTGCAGATCGCGACGTCGCCTTTTCCCGGAACCATCCATCCGACTTGATCGTGATGCTTGCCGCAGAACGAGCAGACTTGGGCCGCCATCGTCTCCCCCGTCACAGCCCACCCGTGACCTCGAGCGTACTGCCGGTGATGTAGCTGGCCTGCTTGGAAGCCAGGAAGAGAACGCAGGCCGCCACCTCCTGCGCCGTGCCGAAGCGGCCAAGCGGGACCTGCGCCTTGTACTGTTTTACGAGGTCCTCGGGCAGGTCCGCGATCAGCTCGGTGTCGATGAAGCCGGGGCTGACGCAGTTGACCGTGATGTTGCGGCTGGCGACCTCCTTGGACAGCGAGCGCGTGAAACCGATCTGGCCGGCCTTGGACGCCGCGTAGTTGGCCTGACCGCGGAAGCCGTGATGGCCGCAGGGGCTGGTGATGTTGATGATCCTGCCGTAGCGGCGGCGCATCATCGAGCGCACGGCATGCTTGGACATGTTGAAGGTGCCCGAGAGGTTCACTTCCAGCACGCGGTGCCAATCGGCGGGCTCCATCGCGCCGACCAGGCCGTCCTTGCGGATGCCGCTGTTGTTCACGACGACCTGGCAGCCTCCCAGCTCGTCGTCGACATACTGGAAGAACCGCTCGCAGGCGTCATGGTCGGCGACGTCGAACTTGCGCAGGTGCAGCTTGCCTTCGAACTGCTTCAGCGAGTCGCGGAAGGCGTTGGCCGCTTCCTCGTTGGACGTATACGTTGCGACGACCTGGGCGCCGCAGGCCAGGAAGGCTTCGGCAATTCCCCGTCCGATCCCCCGTGTTCCCCCGGTAACGACCACGGTCTGTCCCGCGAAGTCATCCATGCTTGTCTCCTCGGTCCGGTCAGACGGCCTTGTTGCGCGAGAGGTACGAATCGACCTCGTTGGATACGATGACTCCGTAATTGATCGTTCCGAGCCAGCCCGACATGATGATGCCGACCGAGCCCGCATGCCACATGCCCGGCACCTGCTCGGGAATGCCCTTGCTGACGCCGAGACCTTCGAACTTGGTGCCGAACGTGGCGCCCTGCATCGTCTTGGTGTAGCGAGAGAACGTGCCCGGAGTGGCCGCTTCGATCCAGTCGAGCTTGCCGCGGATGTCGGGCAGGTAGCGTTCCAGCGCGAGGATGGTCTCCTCGATCAGTTTTGCCTTCTCGGCCTCGTAGGCATCCTCGGAGAGCGTGGCCCAGTCCTCCCAGTTGGCGTTGGTGCTGCTGACGATGCTGTAGCGGCCGCTGCCAGG
Source organism: Candidatus Wallbacteria bacterium (assembly GCA_016199905.1). GTDB lineage: Bacteria > Muiribacteriota > UBA6191 > JACPRK01 > JACPRK01 > JACPRK01. Next base: position 17,565 of record JACQFU010000053.1, on the reverse strand, counting down.
CCGAGTGTCCGGATAGTAGCAGCTGAAGGTGCGGCTGGTGACGTCCTTGGCGCAGAGGGCCACGGAGTCGAAGTGGTCGAGCGTCGAGGTGAAGAAGAGGTCGCCCAGGTACTCGAAGGACTCGCCTGCCTTGAGCCCCATGTAGACCTGACAGCTGGAGCTGCTGAGGCGCACCCGTCGAGCCGACTCGACGAACTCGGGAGCGAAGTGTTCTTCGCCGATCAGGTGCTGAATCGTCACCTTGAGGTTGGCGTTGCTCACGACCGACTTGCATTTGATGGGCCGTCCGTTGCAGACGACGCCCGCGACCTTGCCGCCGGCGAGCTGGACCTGCTGGACGTCGGAGTAGATGCGGATGTCGACTCCGTTTTCGATCAGTTCCTTTTTCATCAGGCCGATCATCAGATCGGTGCCGCCCTTGAAAATGTAGACGCCCTTCGACATGAAGTTGCTGAACACGATGCCGAACGTGAGAGCGGGGTCGGCAAGGGTGGAACCGTTGGCATAGGCGATGGGCTCCATCAGCAGGTGGTGGACGTCGTTGCGACCGGGGAAGCAGCGCTCGAGGAACTGGCCGGTGGTGGTGCCGTCGTCGTCGTAGAAGTTGAAGGAGCGGGCCTTGTCGAAGAAGTCCTCCACACGCTCCTTCGGCTGCTGGAAACGCTCCATGAGGATACGGGTGAAGTCCTTGCGGTCGTAGGTGGTCTCGAAACTGAACTGGGGGTTGTCGAATCGAATGCCGCGAATGGGTTCGATGCGGCTGGCGATGTCGTCGTTCCAGTAGCGCTTGCAGCTCTTCACCATGCCGTGGGGAAACCCGTGGAGCGAGATATCGAAGATATGGCCGCGCTTACGCTTGAACCAGGTCGCCATACCACCTAGTTGGTAGTGGTGCTCCAGAATCAGCACGCGGCGCCCCATCCGTCCCAGGATGTTGGCGCAGGTGAGGCCGGCCAAGCCGCTGCCGATGACGACGACGTCGTACTCGTCCTGGATCCCTTTGAGCTGGTCCTTGGGCATCGGTCTTGGTTCACGCTTCCTGCAGCACGTGCATGTTGGCCATTGAAATGCCGGACAGCAAGGCCCCGACGATTCCGAGCATTCCTTGATCCGTGCCGCACAGGAACAGGTTCTCGAGGTGCGTGCGGCCGGTCTTGAACTTGATGGGCGAGCCGTAGACGGCGCCGTTGACGTGGCTGGTGAACTTGCGGACGGTCGTCGGCGTGAAGATGTCCGTGAACTTCACCCAGGGCCGGAAGTCGGGCACGATCTTCACGACCTCGTCGAGCACCCGGGCGTGCCAGCGCGTCTTCTCGGCGGGGTAGTCGCCGGCGTCCATCGCCGCCCAGCGGTCGTAGTTGGCCAGGCTCGTGACGCGCATCATCGGGGTCTCGAGCGGCCGTTCGTAGACGAAGTTGTTGGGGCAGCAGATGACGCCGCTGCGCACGTCGACCGGCTCGGCCGGCTTCTGGTAGTGGAAGGTCTCGGTCGTGGAGAAGAACTGGATGGTGAGCTCGTAGCCCAGCTCTCTGGGCTCTTTCGTCAAGACATCTATCGACTCCACAAAACTCAACTGGCCGTGGGTCTCGCCCTCCGAACCGGGCACGTAGTCGCTCAGCAGGCGCATCGTCTCCGGATAGCCCGCCGACGAGATCACCTTCGTGGCCTGGAGGACCTCGCCGTTTTCGAGCACCACGCCGCGGACCTGCCCGCCTTCCACGTCCAGGCGAGCGACGCCGGTCTTCATCCGCAGCTCTCCGCCCACGGATTTGTACTTGTCGAGCAGCACCTTCAACACGCGCCGGACGCCTTCGGGCGGTCGCGCCAGCCCTTCGCAATAGATGCTCTTGAACATGATCACGAACTGCCCGAAGTCCATATCGTTCTCGACTGCGCTGCCGTAGAAGAAGAGCGGACAGAAGAGCATCTCGACGAGCAGCGGGTCCGAGAGGTACTGGGCGACGGCCTTGCGGGCGCTGAACTCGGGGACGCTCAGGTCGAGCGCGTCGTAGGCCAGGACGTGCTTCACCAGGCTGCGGAAGCGGTCGGCCTGGTGCGGAAAGTTCTCGGCGACCTCGTTTTCGAAGAACGCAAACTCGTTGGTGTACCGCAGCCGCTTTCCGGGGAACCAGGTCGCCGACATCGATTGCGGCCTCAGATCGAACTCGTCGTAGTCGATTCGCAGCTGCCGCAGGAGCTTGGTCAGCGGAGCGTTGCGGGTGCCGCGCGGGACGTAGTTGGTCATCGCGTGGAGACCCACGTCGAAGCGATAGCCCTTCAGCCGGTAGAAGCTGTTGAGGCCGCCCCAGAGGTAGTGGCGGTCGAGGATGCAGACCTTCTTGCCGTAGTGGGCCAGGCGAATACCTGCGCCCAGTCCGGACATGCCGGCTCCGATTATGATGACGTCGTAGTTCAAGGGCTCAAGTCTCAAGTCTCAAGCCTCGAGCCTAAGGTCCTGAAGGCCTGAGTCACGCCATCTTGGGCGACAGGTAGTTGAGGCAGCTCGTCATCGTGGCGAGCTGGGGGTAATCGGGGGAGGGCACTTCGACGTTGTAGCGCTTGCGCAGCTCCATCACGATGTCGAGGAAGTCCATCGAATCGAGGCCTAGCTGGTCTCGCAGGCCGACGTCGTCCTTGAGGCCGCTCGTGTCCTCGTCGGGAGCGATATCGGCCAGTATGTCGATGATTGCTTTTCGGATTTCCTCTCGCGTCATTCCTATGATCTCCTTGGAGTGGTGTCCGGGCGGGGGCCGGCCGCCCCTAGACCCGCTTCAACACGACCACTGCGTTAATGCCCAGCATGCCGGCCGAGTTCTTGAGGATGTAATCGACCTTTTCAATCTTCTTGGGCTCGTTGGCAACGAGGTTCGGGATCGCGCACTCGGGGTCGAGGCGATCCACGTTGATGGTCGGATGGACCACCTTGTCCTGGAACGCCGGCAGGTTTCCGGCCAGCTCCAGCGCCGCGGCCGCGCCCATGGCGTGGCCGATGAAGCTCTTGGTGTTGTTGACGTAGGTCGTGGGCGCGTCCTTGAACACTTCGCGCATCGCCACGGTCTCCTGCTGGTCGCCCAGCTTCGTGGCCGTGGCGTGGGTGTTGACGATGTCGACCTGCGCGGGGCTGATGCCCGCGCGCTTCAGCGCCAGCCGCATGCACTCCACTTGCCGCTCGGGAAGCGGCAACACGAAGTCCGTGGCGTCGGAGTTCATCGCGTAGCCGACGATCTCCCCGTATATCTTGGCGCCCCGGGAGACCGCGTCCTGGTAACGCTCCAGCACGTAAACGCAGCCTCCCTCGCTGACCACGATGCCGTTGCGGTCCAGGTCGTAGGGCCGGCTCGCCTTGGCCGGAACCTCGTGAACCGCGAGCGCGCCTTGGGCCTTGAAGCTGGCGAAGATCCCGAAGGTGTGGATCGCCTCCGAGATTCCCCCCGCAAGCGCCACATCCACTTCGCCCAGCCGGAGCATCTGCACGCCGCTGATCACGCCCGCGTTGCCCGCGGCGCAGGCTGCGCCCACCGTGTAGTGCGGCCCCGGGATGTTCATGCTGAGCGTGACCTCGCCGGCGGGGTTGTTGGCGACGGTCCGGGGATTGTGGTGGTGTGTCCAGAAGGCCGTGTCGTAATTCTTCAGGCTGATGTTGTAGACCTCGTTCTCGGTCTCGACGTTGCCGTGCTCGGTGATGCCGAGAAAAACGCCCACCCGCGATCGGTCCAGCTTGTCGAAGGCCAACCCCGAGTCCGCCACGGCCTCGTGGCTGCAATAGATCGCGATCGAGCCCGCGCGAGTGCCCCGCCGCACTTCCTTTTTCTTCTGGTACTTCAAAGGATCGTAGTGGCAGACGCCTGCCAGGACCTTCCCCATATAGCGCGTCTCGAACTCCTGAACACCGGAAACACCGGCAAGCAGGTTCCGGCGGAACTGCGTCAAGTTGTCGCCGTTGGGAGAAGTAAGCCCGACGCCGGTTATGACGATGCGGTCATCTATTGCCATGGGGCGAGAGAGTGCTCCTGTCGCGGCCGAAGCCGTCCGGTGTGAGGACCGACGCCAAGCGCAACCTGGGGCACAGCACACGGCCAACCGCCCGAGGTTGCCTATCGACGCGGTAAACTCCTGGGGAAACTAACATGCGCGGGCCTGGCCGTGCAACAGTCGTCACGGGCGGAGTCGCCGGTCCTGCGCCGGTGCCTAGGGCAGCGGCCGCGAGTAGACCGGATAGCGTCCCAGCTCAGGCAAGAAGCGCTTCAAGAGCCGCACCTTGTCGCGATACGACAGGAAGCTGCTCTTGAACCCTGCGACGATGATGTTCTTGATGTCCTCCATCGTGAACTCGAACTGCACCGCCGCCTTGAATAGCTCCTGGGACGAGGTCGTATTGGACATCAGACGGTTGTCGGTGTTGAGCGTGACGCGCAGCCCGTAGTCGTAATACAGCCGTACCGGGTGGTCCTCCAGGCGCCTGACGCTGCGGGTGTGGACGTTGGAGCTGACGCAGATCTCCAGCGGGATGCGGTGGTCGTTGACGTAGTTGAGCAGGTCGCCGTCCTTGCGCAGGTTGGTCCCGTGGCCGATGCGGTGAGCGCCGCAGCGGTGGATGGCCTGCGCAATCGACTCGGGACCGAAGGCCTCGCCCGCGTGCAGCGTGCAGTTGATGTTGTTGTCCAGCACCAGCTGGAAAGCCTCCTGGTGCTCCTTGGCTGGGAAATTCTCTTCCACGCCGGCCAGGTCGAACCCGACCACGCCGCGGTCCTTGTAGGCCACGGCCAGCTCCGCCAGCCGCAACGAAGACTCCGGCTTGATGTGGCGGATGCCGCAGATGATAACGCCCGTCTTGATGTCCTTCTCCCGCTCGGCGCGCTGCAGGCCTTCGATCACGACGTCCACGATCTCGGCCAGCTTCAGGTGACGCTTGGTATGAAGGATGGGCGAGTAGCGGACCTCCAGGTACTTCACGTTCTCCGCCGCCGCGTCGCAAGCCAGCTCGTAGCTGGCCCGCTCCAGCCCCTCGCGCGTCTGGAGTACCGACAGGGTGATGTCGAACGCCCGGATGTACTGCTCCAGGCTCTTGCAGTTGTCCTCCATCACCAGGTGCTTCGACAGCTCCGCAGGCTCCAAGCTCGGCAGCTCGATGCCGCCTTCCTTGGCAAGCTCGATGATGGTCTCGAGCCGCATGCTGCCGTCCAGATGGCAGTGCAGATCGGTTTTGGGGAGCTTGCGGATCGTCTCGATCGTCACCGCCGGGTCGGGCCGGCAGTCCTCGAGGCGCCGCTTATCGCTGCGCGAATCTTGCGCCGAATCTTCCTTCTCTCGAGCCACTTGGTTTCACCTTCCGATGCCGGCAGCCGCTCAGTAGGCCGCCAGCTCCCGCAGTTCTCGAAGGACATCCGAAGCTTGTGGGAGGATAGCCTCCTCGAGGTCCGGACAGTACGCGACGGGACAGTCCTTGGCACCCAGCCGCCGCACGGGAGCGTCGAGCTGCACGAAGCAGCGCTCGCCGATCCAGGCCGCCACCTCCGCCCCGAATCCGCAGGTGAGCGCATCTTCGTGGGCGACGAGGACCTTACCCGTCTTCGCCACCGACCGCGCGACCGCCTCCTGATCCCAAGGTGCGATCGTTCTCAGATCCAGCACTTCCACGGAAACGCCCTCCCGCTCGGCCTCGCCCGCCGCCTCGAGCGTTCGCTGTACGAGCGCGCCCCAGGTGACCACGGTCAAGTCGCGGCCTTCACGCGCCACGCGGGCCCGCCCGAAAGGAATCATGTGGTCGGGCCCGGGGTACGGATTTCGGTTGTAGCCCTGGAAATAGAGGTGTTTGTGCTCCAGGAACAACACAGGGTCGTCCGCGCGGATGGCCGTGCGAAGCAGTCCGTTGGCGTCCAGCGCGTTGGACGGGTAGGCGACGCGAATTCCGGGACAGTGCGCGAAGATCGATTCGCCTGACTGACTGTGGTACGGGCCGCCTCCGCGCAAGTATCCGCCGATGGAAACTCGTACGACCACCGGGCAGGTCCACGCTCCGTTGGAGCGGTAGCGCATGTAGCCCATCTCGTCCCTCAGCTGCATCATTGCCGGCCAGATGTAGTCGAAGAACTGGATTTCCACCACCGGCTTCAAACCTCGCAAAGCCATGCCGATGGCTCGCCCCACGATATTCGCCTCCGCCAGCGGCGAGTTGAAGACGCGCTCGCGGCCGAACTTGGCCTGCAGGCCGTAGGTGACCTTGAAGACGCCTCCCTTGCCCTTGCACTCCTGGAGCGACTCCTGGTCCGAGGCATCTGCCACGTCCTCACCGAACACCAGGATGCGCCGGTCCCGAGCCATCTCGTCGGCGAGAGCCATGTTGATCAGTGTCGCCATCGACTGCGCGTTCTCGTCGGGAAAACGGGGAGGGTTGTCGAACGCCGGCGACCGCGGATCCACGCTCTCGCTGAAGACGTGCAGCATCGCGGTGGAGACTGCAGGCTTGGGGGCGGCAATCGCTTGCTCCAGTGCCCGCTCGACCTCTGCGTCGACTGCCGCGCGCACCTCGGCCAGTTCGCCGTCCGATGCGGCTTTGAGCCTCAGCAGCCAACGGGGGAACGTCACGAGGGGATCGCTCTCGCGCTCCGACTCGAGATCCTTCTTCGTGCGGTACATCGTCTGATCGTCGGACAGCGAGTGGGAATAGGGGCGCACCACCTTGGCGTGGACCAAGCAGGGGCCGCCGCCCGCCCGCAGACGCCCGACGGCCCGGCGCATCACGTCCAGGCTGGCGAGCGGGTCGCAACCGTCGACCTTCATGACTTCCAGCCCGGGAAAACCTCTGACGAGCTGCGCGATGTCTCCACCGGCCGTCTGGGCCGCGACAGGGACGCTGATGGCCCAGCCGTTGTCCTCCACGAGATAGAGAAGCGGCAGTTTCTGCTGACAAGCGGTGTTGAGCGACTCCCAGAATTCCCCTTCGCTGGTGGAGCCGTCGCCGGTCGTGACCAGGACGACCTCATCGACCTCGGCTTTTCCGGCCAACTCCATGGCACGGAGGTACTTGCCGGCCTCCGCCGCTCCGACTGATTGGAGGAATTGAGTTCCGGTGGGGCTCGATGTGCTGGCCACGTGAAGCGGCCGAGTACCCCAGTGGGCCGGCATCTGACGGCCTCCGCTGCTGGGGTCCGCGGCAGCGCCTGTGGCCTGCATCAGCATCTCCAGCGGCGTGACGCCAAGCTGCAGCATCAGCGCGCGATCGCGGTAGTACGGGAAGAACCAGTCGTAGCCTGGTCGAAGCACCAGCCCGGCCGCGGCGCCGATGGCTTCGTGGCCGGCTCCGGAGATCTGAAAGAAGGCCAGGTTCCTCTTGCGAAGGCCGATCTCCGCGTCGTCGAGGCGTCGCGAAAGATAGAGCACCCGGTAGAGGCTCAGGAGTTGCTCCCGGCTGACTACCGCGTTCTCCTTGCGGCTGGTCTTGAGCTTGGGCATAGATCGAAGTCCGCCATTGTAGCAGGCGGAATGGCCGCAATCAAGCGGCGAGTCGGACCGGAGACGCCGGATTGCGAACGCATGGAAAACTCCGGCCGGCCGTCTTGCTCCTGTCGCTAAGTCTCCCCGACCGCAGCAGGGGTGGGACGGACCGGCCGAAATCGAGTAGCGCCGTCCGGCGGCCGCTTCAGGCCGCCAACCGCTCGGCCTCGACCGCGCCCGGAATCCAGAAGCGGAAGTTGCTGCCGGAGCCGATCTCGCTTTGGAGCTCGATCTTGCCGCCGTGGGCTTCCACCAACATCCGGGCGATGGCAAGCCCCAGACCGTAGCCCTTCACGGACGTGACCGGTCCCTTGGCTTGTTGCCAAGGATTGAAGAGAAACTGGATCTGGTCGGGCGGGATTCCCGGGCCGGTGTCCTTGACGCCGACGTAGATCCTGCCCTCGGTTTCAGCGATGGCTTCCAGCACGATCTTGCCTCCTTCGGGTGTGAACTTGATCGCGTTGGTCACCAGGTTCACCACGGCCTCCGAGAGCTTGCTGCGGTCGACCTCCGCAGCCAAGCCCGGTTCGGCGCGTAGCTCGAGAAAGATGCGTTTCCGCGTCGCGAGCAGACGCTGGTCCTCGGCCACGTCATGCAAGATGTTGTAGACGTCTTCGCGCCGGCGCAAGAGCTTGACGTGTCCGGCTTGAAGCTGCGAGAAGTCGAGCATCTGGCTGACCAGCTCCATTGCCCGCTGGGCGCTTCCGATGATGCGCTGCAGACTCGTGCGAAAGAACTCCGGCTCTGTTTTCGGGTCCTCTGCCAGCAGCAGCTCGGCGAAGCCGTTGATGATCGTGAGCGGATTGCGAACATCGTGAAGGATCATGGCGGTGAATTGGCGCCGGAGGCGGTCGCACTGGCGCCGGTACGTTTCGCGCGCGACGAGGCTCTTCACCCGCGCCTTCATCAACATGGCGTCGAAGGGCTTGTTGATGTAGTCATCCGCGCCGAGGCGAATTCCGTTGAGATAGTCCTCGCTTCCCATCAGACCGGTGAGAATCACGACGGGGACAAGAGCGAGCGAGGGTTCAGCCCGGATTCGCGGCAACGCCTCGAAGCCCGTCATTCGCGGCATCATCACGTCCAGTAAAATGACGTGGGGATTCCGCGTGAGCGCAACATCGATCGCGCTTATTCCGTCGTCGGCCAGGCATACGTCGTATCCCCAGCTCATCAGGTAGCGGCGCGCTACCTCCCGCACGGAGGTGTCGTCGTCGGCGACGAGCACGAGGGCTTTTTCAGGTTTGTCTTCCATCATGGTGCTCCTTTCATTTGCGCCGAGGGCAAGAACCGCGCCAGTGGTCGGGGCGAGAGCATCGGCACCTATCCGCCAACAACCCTTTGCTGATGCCAGGTTCGAGGACACCGTCAAGCCGTGGTGAGAAGTCGAGCCCCCGCGGGCTGCGACTTCCAGGTCGCACCCAAACGGGTGTGTCGAACGGCTGCACGAGCCCCCAGCCCGGGCGAATTCCTACCTGGAGAGAAACCGCGCGGTTATCGATGCTGTCCGGCGAATGAACGCTTCGGATAGGCTGGAAAATGTGATTACGCTCACATACTCTGCGACATGTGTGTCGCGCCCCCTTCGGCCTCGGCAGGACGGCCCCGATGGGGAGCGGGTGCCGAGAGTGGGGCTGCGTCGTGCGACTCGGATGTCGCATGATTGTTGGATCCGGCGCCAAATTTCGTCTATTGATGAGCCTGCAACCGCGGCACGGACATTGCCTGACATCTGCCGCCAGCCGCGTGGTCCGACCCCACGATGCCCTCAGGCGGTGATCGCGCACGGCTCGGGAGGATACTGAGTGAAGCAGCAGGCGAATGGCGCGGAGACCTTGATTCGCTACCTGGAGCGTGAGGATGTCCGGTACGTGTTCGGAATGCCAGGGTCGCCGCTGGGCGCCTTGTTCGAGGCATTCAACGGCAGCAGCATCCGGCCCGTGCTCGTCAAGCACGAGACGTGCGCGGCGTTCATCGCCGACGGGTACGCGAGATTCTCCGGAAAAATCGGAGTCTGCATCGGAACGACCGGTCCCGGCGTTACGAACCTGGTGACCGGTGTCGCCACGGCGCTGGGAGACGGGGTTCCGCTTCTGGTCCTCACGGGTCAGGTGCCCACGGGTGTGTTCGGTAGGGGCGCATTCCAGGAGGCGACGACCGCCACGTTCAGCGCTTCCGAGCTGCTGCGGCCCGTGACGAAGATGAGCGAGATGGTGATCGAGCCTTCGCTTCTGCCGCGACTTCTGCGCAGGGCTTTGCGGATGGCCCAGACGGGCAAGACGGGCCCCGTGGCGCTGAATTTTCCCGCCAACGTTCTTTCGGCGCAGGTCACGGACGACTGTCCGGATTCGCCCTTCGACTATCGCACCAAGAATCGCACTTTCGACCGGCGAATGGTTCTCAAGGCCGCCAAGGTCTTGTTGAAGGCCCAGCGGCCCGTGATCCTGGCCGGCTCCGGAGTTGGAGTCTCCGGCGCGGAAGAGGAGTTGCGGCTGCTCTCGGAGGAGCTCTCCATCCCCGTGGCCACCACTCCGAAGGCCAAGGGTTGCTTTCCCGACGATCATCCCTTGGCTCTCGGGATCTTTGGCTTCGCCGGACACCCGCGGGCCGATCGCTACGTTCACCGCGAGGCCGATATGGTGCTCGTCGCGGGCAGCTCGCTCGGCCAGTGGGAGACGGACAACTTCGCGGAGTCGCTGACAGGCAAGACACTGGTCCAGATCGACATCGACCCAACCGAGATCGGGAAGAACTACCCGATTGAGGTTGGTCTCCAGGGAGACGCGCAGGTCATCCTCAAGGAACTGCGATTCGCCGTGGGCCGGGAACTGAAGAAATCCGGTACCGAAGTCGGTCGCCGGGATGGCCCACTGTAGAAGCTTCGCAGCGAGTTGCCGCGGTTTGCCGACGAGCAGAAAATGTTCTCCTCGGCGCGTCCTTTGGCGCCGCAGCGAGTGATGCGGGAGCTTCGCGCTGCGTTGCCGCGAGAGGCAGTAGTCTTCTTCGACACGGGGTCGCACATGATCTGGGGGTTGCACTACTTCGACAGCTTCCTGCCGAAGACCTTCGTGCTGGCCAGCGGTCTCTGCACGATGGGCTACGGCCTGGCGGCGGCGATCGGCGCCAAGCTCGCGCTGCCTGACCGGCCGGTCGTGAGTGTCGTGGGCGACGGCTGCTTCCTGATGCAGGGTATGGAGATCCACACAGCCGTCGAGTACGGCGTGCCCGTTGTCTGGGTCGTGATGAACAACGGGGAGCTGGGAATGGTGGCCCAGGGCCAGTTCGGCGCATTTGGCCGATCGACCTGCGCCACCTACCGAACCGCTGTCAACTACGCCCAGTTGGCGCGAGAGCTCGGGGCCGACGGCCACCGTGTCGAACGGCCCGAGGACTTGCGAGGGACGATCGAAGCCGCTCTGGCCAGCGGCCGGCCGACGGTCGTGGATGTGGCCATCGATCCCAAGGAGCGCCCCCCCGCGAAGACCAATGCAAACGTCGTCTAGATGCAGCAGGGACTCACGGTTTCTCCGGTTCTCACGGGCCGGGAGGTCCCGCGTGCCGACGGTGGACCGGTGCGGCGCCCACCTCCGCATAGGTCGCTCCGCGGTCCGCGCCCTCCCGGCCCGTCTTACCTGTGGCGGGGCTGCGGCCGACATTTCGCGTCGGTTTCCTGCCCCGCTCGACAACTTCCAATTCGTTACGCGGATCGCCTCTGGTTCCAACTCTTCCTTCAGCCTGGTCCGCGATGTCGAGTTCGACCGCCGCCTGGCCCAGGTCGTCTCGAAGCTGGACGACACCCAGCGGACCAAGCTCAGCCAGGAGCCCGATCGCCACGGCTTCGAGTTGGCTCTAGATCCGTTCACCTGGCAGCGCATCAGGACCCATGGATTCGGTCGCGACGCTGAGCTCGTGCCCCACTCGAGCGAGACGCTCAGGTTTCACCTGACGTCTCTCTCGGGGCCCGAGCATCCGCCGCTGGCTAGCCTGGGCCGTGACTCGCTGGTCCACTGACTGCGTCGTCCGCCCGCCATGCCCATACATCCAGCCCTCCGAGTTACCGTCGTCGACTCCGGTCCACCGAAGGTGCTGGCGATGGATTCCATCGCCTACCTGGACACCAGCCACGCGGGAGCGATCGTCTGTTGCGGCTCTCACGGCGGCACCTCGGCCGCGCAGTTTGCCGCGAGGTTTCCCGTGGGCGCCGTGGTGTTCAACGATGCCGGCTTCGGCAAGGAAGCCGCCGGCATCCGCGGCCTGGACTTGCTGGCCGCCAAGGGCGTTCCCGCCGCCGCCGTCGACAACACGTCGGCGCGCATCGGCGAGGGCATCGACGTCTGGGAGAACGGTCGCTTCAGCGCCGTCAACCAGCCTGCCGAGATGCTCGGCTGGCGAGTGGGCCAGAGCGTTCGGGAGGCCATCTCGCAGCTGGGACAGGTCGCCGGGGGCCCGCGATACGGCGTGCCTCTGGCTCCGGGGCGTGACCGCTCAGACGATACGGATCCCGAGAACTTCAAGGCCAAGCGTGAGATCAGTCAACGTTTGCGCACTTCGATCTGGAAGGAGGAGCCGCGTCCCGGCAATCAGTTCTACCCGGAACGATCGCTGTGTCACGGCTACGACTTCTATGGCGAGCTGCTGGGCGAGCGCCCCTTCGCACACGTTGCCTACCTGCTGCTGCGCAGCGAGCTTCCCGGCCCCCGCGAGGCAGCCGCCCTGGATCTTCTGATGACCGCGGTGATCAACCCGGGACCCCGTCACTGGGCGTCGCGCGCGGCGATGAACGGCGCAGTGGGCGGGACGTCCATCGGCAACTGCGTGCTGGCGGGCCTCGGCACATTGCAGGGTGAGTATCACGGGGCGCAGTGCGTGGCCGACGCCACGGCGATGCTGCGATGGGCCGTGGGCCCGGGCAACGTGGAGCCTTCCGGTGCGGGTGCGGCGCTCACGCTACGCTACCCGGGCCTCCCCGGCTTTGGACTGCTCTACTCCGAAAGAGACGGCCGGGCCGAACGGCTCGTCGAGCTTCTGAAGTCGAAGGACCTTGTGGGTCCCGCCACCAAGCTGGCCCTTGCTGCCGAAGAGGACATCGCCCGGGAGCGACTGATCTGGCTCACGCTGCCCGGCGTGTTCGCCGCAGGCTGCGTCGACCTGGGACTTACCGAGGACCAGGCTGCAGGCCTCTTCCTGATCTCGTCGGCCCCGGGCATCCTCGCCCATGCCGCCGAGCAGCGCAACCGCCGCTGGAACGAGTATCCCATCTACTGGGACCCCAAGCTCTACTGCTACGAAGGGGCAAGCCCGCCCGGCACCGAGGAGGACGACGAATGAGCATCTGGGACAGCCAACGAGACCACTCCTATTGGAAGAAGCGCCGCGGCCGGGTGGCGACTCGCACCGGCGTCATCCTCAAGAACCGCAAGGATCTGCTGTTCATGGGACATCGCCAGTTCGGTGAATTGGCCATCGGGACTTCTTACGGCAAGCTCCAGTTCCTCGCAGTGGCGGGGCGCATGCCGACCGAGGCGGAGGAGCAGCTGATGGACTCGATGGTCGGCGTGACGACCTATGGCGATCCGCGGTTGTGGTTCCTCTCCACGGCGCGGTGGGCGGCGTCGATGCGGGCGCCCGTCGGTGCTGCGCTCGCCGCGGCGATCTCCGTCGTGGACAGCCGCGTATTCGGCGGGCTCGCGACGTTCCTGGTGGCCAGCTATCTCCAGAAGGCGCTCGGGCGCGTGCGCGCCGGCGAGACGACCGTCGCCTCTTTGGTGGAAGAAAGCCTCACCAGACGCGAGATCATCCCAGGCTTCGGCCGTCCTCTGGTGCGGCGCGACGAACGCGTGGCCATCCTGCTGGATCGATACCAAGAGCTGGGCTTCCAGCGTGGAGCGCACCTGGGGCTGGCGCTCGACATCGAGGCCGAGTTGCTCGATCGCAAGGATATCGGTCTCAACTTCGGTGGCTTGGTGAGCGCCGTGCTCTCGGACATGGGGTTCACTCCTCGCCAGATCAACCTCCTCTGCATCACGCACTTCATCCCGAGCATCTTCGCGGCGATCTGCGAGGGTTACGAAAAGCCCCCCGCCGAGTTCCTGCCTCAAGAGTGCGAGGACGTCGAGTACCAGGGCGCCGCGTATCGTGCCGTGCCGGGAGCTTGACGCCGGCGTCTCGGAGCTCGACGCGGCCGGTTGGATCACGGGTCCCGGTCGGGGCCAAGTGTGTTGGCCATTGAATCGTAGATTCCAGGGCTCGGCCGTGGTAGCGTCTCTCTGGTGACGGGACGACGACGATGGCTTTCCCTGGCCGCGCTGGCGGCGGTCCTAGGAGGAGTTGTCCTTGGCGAATCGGTTGCGAGCGTGCTTCGCATCTGCGACTGGCAGTTGGAGCCCTCGTCGCTGAACCCCACTCAGGTCTTCGATGCCAAGACCGACACCATCCTTCACCAGATGCTGGAGGGGTTGGTGCAGTTCCAGCCGGACGGCAAGCTGGAGCCCGCCCTGGCCGTGAGCTGGGAACGGCTCGATCCCTTACGGATGCGCTTTCAGCTGCGGGCCGGCGTACGGTTCCACAATGGCGAGCCGATGGACGCCGAGAGCGTCCGTTTCTCTTTCGCCACCTATCTCGACCCGGCCACGCGATTCCCGGGCTACGCGGTCATCCGGAACATCGCGCGGGTGGACGTCGAAGGCCCCGGTACGGTGGTCGTGGTCACGCATAGCCCGGACAGCCTGCTGCTGAGCCGACTCGCCGGCGTCGTCCGCATTCTGCCTCGGGCCTACTATGAAAAGGTTGGACCGCAGGACTTCGCCGGCACCCCCGTGGGAACCGGGCCCTTCAGGTTTTCACGTCGCGTTCCCGGGAAGTTCATTGCGCTCGAGGCCAATCGAGACTACTGGAGAAAGGGCTATCCCCTCCTCACCGGGCTCGAGTTCCACTTCTTGCCCTTCGATCGCCAGTTGGGCGCCCTGTTGAAAGGCGAGGTAGACCTGATCACCGAGCTTCCCGGCACGCGCACCATCGACGTAGCCCGCAATCCTCGAACGCGCGTGCTCAAGAACTCCGCGTTCTGGACCATCTACGGGTCGATGAACACGACCCGAAAGCCGCTCTCCGATCTGCGAGTGCGGCAGGCGCTCAACTACGCCCTGGATCGCGGAGAACTGATTCGCCTGGAGGCGATGGGCAACGGCCGGCCTGTGGCGAGCCTCTCGATGCAGGGGGAAGCCGGGCACAATCCGGAACTGGCCGTCTATCCCTACGACCCTGCTCGGGCGCGGCGATTGCTCAAGGAGGCCGGGTACCCGAAAGGGTTCGAGCTCCAGTTGCTCTCAGTGGCGGCGAGAGCCGCTCAAGTCGTCGCCGGCCAGTTCGCCGAAATCGGCGTTCGGGTCCGGGTGATCCAGACCGACGCTGCCCAGATGATCGGCGACGTGGCGCGCCTGAAGCCGGACATCTTCCTCACCTCGTGCCCCGATCCTCTGTACGACGCCAGCTTCATCGAGTGGGCCGCCTGCAGCTCCGAGTCCCCGTTCAGCGTCGTGAGGGACCCGGTCTTCGACAAGAAGCTGGGCGAAGTGGCCACGACTCTCGATCCCACGAGCCGGGACAAACTGGCGCGCGAGCTGGATGCCTACATCCACGACCAGGCTCTCTGCCTATTCACCTTCCAGCGTGTGCGTACGCTCGGCCTGGATCGCAGGGTTCAGTTCGTGCCTTCCCTGAGCGACATGCACCGATTCATGACGACATCGTTCTCGGCGTCGGCTTCTACTGCTGGTTTCTCCACACAGCCCAGTGTCCCGGCCAAGCACGGTGCGACTTCTCCATGACCGATACCCAGAAAAGCCCCCCGGTCTCCTCACCCGCCGGCTCGCCTGCCGGAGTCGTCGTTGTGAGCGTCGAGCCTCTACGAGTGTTGGCGATGGACTCGATTGCATACCTGGCGCCGGAGCATTCCGGCGCCATCGTCTGTTGCGGCTCTCACGGAGGTCTTTCGGCCGCAGAGTTTGCCTCCCGGGTTGGCATCCGCGCCGTCGTGTTCAACGACGCCGGTTTGGGCAAGGATGGCGCCGGGGTGCAGGGGGTGCACTGGCTCGCCGAGAAAGGGATCGCGGCTGCCGCCGTGAGTCACCATTCGGCCCGGATTGGCGACGGGCTGGACTGCTGGGAGAATGGCCGGCTCTCGACGGCAAATCGTCTTGCCGCGGCGCAGGGCCTGCACCCCGGGCTCACTGTTCGTGAGGCCGTCGCTTTGCTCACATCGGCGTCACCGGGCTCCGACGAGGCCTCCGGTCCACCGGCGCGCCCCGCTCCGCCCGTGACTCCGCTGCCTGTCGAAGCCAGGGCGAAGCGGAAGTTCACGAGCAAGGTCAGCACTGCCATCTGGAAAGAAGAACCGGATGCGACAAATGCGTTTCTGCCGGTGAAATCGCTGTGCTTCGGTTACGACTTCTATGGTGCCTTGCTCGGAGAGCGATCGTTCGTGGAGATGCTCTTTCTCCTTTATCGCGGCGAGCTGCCCTCGCGGACCCAATCTGCGGCACTCGACATCCTGTTGGCCTCCGTGATGAATCCGGGTCCGCGACACCTCGCGACGCGGGCGGCGATGAACGGGTCCATCGGCGGCACCAGCATAGGCAACTGCCTTGTCGCGGGCCTGGGCCCGCTGCAGGGAGAGTACTTCGGCTCGCAGTCCGTCATGTCCAGCGCCGAAATGCTTTGCTGGCTGCGCGACGCTGGGTTCGAAGCGGAGGCCGACGCCGGCCGCGCGCTCGCGGCGAAGTATCCCGACCTGCCCGGGTTCGGACTTTTCTATTCCGGCCGCGACGATCGGGCTCGGCTCACCGCTTCACGGCTCGAGTCGCAGCAGCTTGCCGGCCCTGCTTTGAGCGCGGCGCTTCTGGCCGAGCGATGCATCGGCCGGGAACGCTCGCTCTGGCTCATACTTCCTGGAGTCTTCGCTGCCGGCTGCGTTGACCTGGGCTTTTCGCCGGAGCAAGCAGCAGGAGCCTTCTTGCTCGCCGTGAGCGCCGGCCTGCTCGCCCACGCCACCGAGCAGCGGGCCCGAACGTGGAACGAGTATCCGATCTACTGGGACCCGAAGCTCTATTGCTACAAGGGCCATCGGCCGCCGGGCTCGAAGGGGGAGGGCGAATGATTGCCTGGGACGCTCAACGCGATCCTCGTTTCTGGAGCGACCGCCGTGGCCGCGTGAACACTCGCACGGGGATGATCCTGGAAGGGCGCGTCGACTTCCTGTTCATGGGCTACTACCAGTTCGGGGACCTCGCGGCGCGCGCCACCTATGGTCAGCTCCTGTTTCTGGGCGTGACCGGCCGAATGCCGACCGCCGCCGAGGAGCGGATGTTGGACGCGATGACGGGTGGGACCTCCTACGGCGATCCGAGACTCTGGTTCCTGTCGGCGGCTCGATGGGGCGGAGAGGTCCGGTCGCCGGCAGCCGCAGCCCTGGCGGGTGCCGTGACCATCTGCGACTCGAAGGTCTTCGGAGGGCTGGCGACCTACCTCGCCTCGGACTACTTTCAGCGGTCCGTCCAACGCATTCGCGACGAAGGCATCGGCGTTGAGGCGCTCGTGGCCGAGAGGTTGGACAAGAAAGAGACAATCCCTGGCTACGGCCGGCCTTTGGTGCGGCGCGACGAGCGCGTTCCGGTGCTGTTGAAGATTCATTCGGAGCTTGGCTTTCCCATCGGCCCCCATCTCCGGCTTGCGCTCGATATCCAGGAAGTGATCCTTCGTCGCAAGGATATCGTGCTCAACACCGGCGGCGTCGAATCCGCGATCATGTCCGACATGGGCCTCACGCCACGACAGATCAACAGCTTGGTGCTGATGCAGCTGGTGCCCTCCATCTTCGCCGCCATGATGGAGGGCTACGATGAAGAGCCGGGCGAGTTCCTGCCCCAGGCCTGCGAAGACATCGAGTACACCGGTCCCGCCGAGCGAGCCGTGCCCTCGCGGGACTGATTGTCCGGGTTTGTTTGGGCTTCTTGGGCCTTGATGGGTCGCGTCTCGGCGAGCAGCGCCTGGGTTACAATCGGATCGCGGCGTCCG
>JACQFU010000254.1 GCA_016199905.1 Candidatus Wallbacteria bacterium | reverse complement strand
CTCGGGCGCCAGGTAGCCGAGAGTGCCGACCATTTCGCCGGTGGCGGTGAGCTCGGTGCCGCCGACGGCTCGGGCCACGCCGAAGTCGATCAGCTTCACGCGGCCGTCGGCGAGCAGGAAGACGTTGTCGGACTTGAGATCTCGATGCAGGATGCCCTGCTGGTGGCAGTGGGCCATGCAGTCGGCGACGACGCGCAGCACGTTCTCGCAGTCGACGCCCTCCGGATCTTGACGCAGTGCGTCATGCACCGAGCGCCCCTCCAGGCACTCCATCGCGAAGTAGAGCAGGTCCTCCGAGTGGACGGCGTGGATCTCGACGATGTTCGGGTGGTTGAGGCGCATCATCGTTTCGACCTCGCGGCGGAACCGGCCCCGGGCACTGGGGTCTCCCAGCAAGCTCGGATTCAGCACCTTCAGCGCGACGGGCCGGTCGAGGTAGGTGTCCCAGGCCTTCAGCACGATCCCCATCCCGCCCTGCCCCAGGAACTCGGCGCGCTCGTACCGCGCGCTCAGCAGCCGCTGGATGCCCTCCAGCCCCAACAGCCCCTTGAGGCCCTCGCGACGAGATCGCAGCTCGGAGGCTCGGCGAGACAGCTGCTCCGTGGGCCCGCCGGAGGCGATCGCCCACTCGAGCAAAGCCAGCGCCGCAGCGTCGTAACCGGCCTGCTCGAGCCGCTCCGCCAGCTCGGCGCCGCCCAGGGCCGGGAACCCGCGCAGGTCCGCCCTCGCCAGCAGGGACTCCACTTCGGATGTGCGCCCCAGGGCGACGAGCGCTCGCGCCGCGAAGTATTCGTCGCCCGGTTTCGCCCGGGCGAGCACCTCCTGGGGCCGCGCCCGGGCAAGCAGCTCCTCCAATTGCTCGGAGCGCAAGCGAGGATGCAGAAGGGCAGCCGCCAGCCAGCCAGCCGAGCATGCCCAGACGCCGGGAAGCAGATGCCATCCTGCCGCCGCGGCGCACGCCAGCGCTGCGCCCGCGAGCGCAGCCCAGCGATGCACGCGCGCCCCGGGCCAGCGCCAGCCGGCCGCAAGAGGCAAGGCCGAGAACAACGCTTGCAGCCACAGCGGAAAAGCCACGAAAGGCCGGCCGCGCACGGCGCACTCGCGCGCGTTGGCTTCGTACTCCAGAGGGGTCATCGAACCTGCCGGCGTATCGAGCAACTCCGTCAGACCCGTGCCGCGCGGACCGTGCAGCACGGAGCGGCCCGCAAGCGCGCCCGGCGGCACCCGGCCCGTTCGAAGGTCCTCCAAGTCGTAGGCCAGGAAGGCGCCCGAATCGATCGTGCCGCGCCAGTCTATGTACACGGCACCGCGCCGACCGGCGAACTCCGAGGCCAGCGCCGGTGGCAGCCTGCGCTCGACGCCGCCTTCGAACCAGTCGCGCTCCGGCGGCGAGATTCCTGCGGCGAGCACCGTCGCCACGCCTGCGGCCCGCAGACGTTCTCGACTCGGTTCATCCAACCGGTCCGCAACCAGCAGAGTGATCGCCGAGGAGGGACCGGGCGCGGCCCGCAGGGCAGCCAGCGCTGCCATCAGTCCCAAGTCCAGCCACCGCGCGGGCGCCGCGCATAGGGCCAACGCCACGGCCAACAGGAAGAGTCGGCGAGACGACGTAGCTAGCGCCTCTTTCCGTGCGTCCCGAGCTCGTCGAGGGACGACTGTCGTTTGGGAACACGCCCTTCGACATACGCGGGAGGAACGGAGGCGGAACACTCCGCCATCGCGTCATCTTGGCGGGGGTCCGCCATGGGAGGGCGAACGGCCGGTGTCGAAGGACTGCCGGGACGCTGCACCTGGCTTCACCGCGCCAGCCAGGCCAGCGCCAGGACCACGGCGAGCGGCAGCCCGATGCCGAGGGCCAGCCAGAGCACCGGCAGATCCGCAAACCTGCCGCCCTCGGCCGAAGGCGCCGGCTCGGGAGTGCCGGCAGGCGGCGGACTGGCGAGGGCGGGCTCCGCGACAGCCGGCGGCGGCGCGCGCCGGGTGGAGCCCGTGGCCAGCATCGCAGGACCGGACCCGGTGTCGCCGGCAGGCCTGTTGCGCCGGGTGGCCGCGCGCTTGTCCGCAAGTCGCAGCCGCTCCCGAGCATCCTTCAGCGCAGCTCCGAATTCTGCCGCGGTGGAGTAGCGATCCTCGGGCTTGAAGCTGAGCGCTTTCATCAGCACGGCGGCAGCCTCCTGGGGCAGCGTTCCAGCCGCCTCCAGCGCCTTGGCCGCCGCAGCCTGCTCGCCGGGAGAGTGGATTCCCGCGTCCTGCTTCGCCAGCAGCTTGTAGAGCAACGCCGCCAGCAGGAAGACGTCGGTGCGCGCGTCGGCCTCGAGGTTGCAGATCGTCTCGGGCGTGGTCATCAGCGGCGTGAGATGGCCAATGCCCCGCGCCGTCAGATCCGAGCGGTGGGCGTCCTTGACGACCGTGAACTCGCTGATGACGGGGCGCTTCATCTCGTCGTCGCAAAGCACGCTGTCCAGCGCCAGCCCACGGTGCAGGATGCTCTTCTCGTGCAGGTAGGCCAGCGCTCCGGCCAGCTCGACGCCGATACCCAGCACCTCGTCGGCCGCGAACAGTCGACCGTCGTCCAGGTGGGCTTGCAGGCTCCTGGCGCTCTTCAGCTCCGTGATGTAGTACAGCCGCTTGTCGGCCTGCCCCCAGTCGTAGACCTTGATGATGTTGGGGTGATCCAGGCGGGCGATGGCCTTGAACTCGCGCTCGAAGCGAGCCAACTCGCCGCCGCCTTCCTCGAGCATCATGTTCAGCAGGCGCAGCTCCACCTTGCGGTTCAGCTCGGGCTGGACAGCCTCGTAGACGTTTACGAGCGTCCCCACGCTGCGCGTGAGCTTTATGACCTTGTATTTGTGCAGCGTCTGCCTCCCTGGCCGTCGACAGAGCCAATATCCCATGGGAACTCCTCGGAGGCAAGCCAGGGTCGACAACTCCTTGCCTTGCGACCGGTCAGGGCTGTACGCTTTCGCACCGGTGGAGAGTTCATCCAGCGACGCCCAGCAGATCCCTCGGATCCTATTCGTGGACGATGAGGAAGACGCCGTCAACCTCTTCAAGCTCTGGTGCGCCAGATGGGGCTACGAAGCGCTGGGCCAGACGGAGCCGAAGAAGGCGCTCGAAACCGCCATCGCGTTTGCGCCGGATGTCCTCTTCCTCGACGTCTTGATGCCGGGCTTCGACGGATTCCAGGTGCTCGAGGCGATCAAGAGCGACGCCCGCACGCGCCATGTGCCCGTGGTCATGCTCACCGGCGGCGCCATCCAGGTCCCCGACAAGGTCAGGGGACTTGCCGGCGGCGCCGTCGACTACCTGACCAAGCCGATCGATTCCCGGGAGATGCGCGCCCGCATCGAAACCTACCTGACGCTGCGCGGTGACGTGCTCGCCCACGGACGAGAGCGCGAGCTGCGGGCCATTCGCCAGACGGCGGTCTTCCTCAACCACAGCATCAACAACCTGCTTGCCGGCATCCAGGCCGCGGCCACGCTTCACTTCGAGGACGGCGACGAGGAGGCCAAGGAACGCGAGGCGCTGATATCGGAAAACGTGCGAGCCATCGCCGGGATCGTGCAGCGCCTCCGCGAGATCAAGCACGTCATCGGCACCAGCTACGCAGGGCTCGACGGCGAGCTGATGCTCGACCTCGATCGTTCGACGAAGGGCTGAGCCGGCCGACGCTCAGCTGAACGCCTGGAAGCCGGTCACGTCGTGGCCGAGAATCAGCGTGTGGATGTCGTGAGTGCCCTCGTAGGTGTAGACGCTCTCGAGATTGCACATGTGGCGGCCGACCTGGTACTCGTCGGTGATGCCGTTGGCACCCAGCATGTCGCGGGCGGTCCGGGCGATCTTGAGCGCCATCTCGACGTTGTTGCGCTTGGCGAGCGAGACCTGCTGGGGGCGCATCTTGCCTTCGTCCTTCAGCCGCCCCAGCCGTAGGTTCAGCAGCTGCGCCTTGGTGATCTCCGTGAGCATCCAGGCAAGCTTGGCCTGAACGAGCTGGAAGCTGGCGAGCGGCTTGTCGAACTGGATACGGGTCTTGGTGTAGTCGAGCGCCTCGTCGTAGCATGCCATCGAAGCGCCGACGGCGCCCCAGCCAATCCCGTAGCGCGCCTGCGTCAGGCAGGAGAGGGGACCCTTGATGCCGTCCACATGGAGCATGTTTTTCCTGGGGATGGGGCAGTCCTGGAAAATGAGCTCGCTCGTCACGCTGGCGCGAAGACTGAACTTGCCGTGCTGGTCGCGCGTGGTGAACCCTGGCGTACCCTTCTCCACGAGGAAGCCGTGGATGATGCCGTCCTCGGTCTTCGCCCAGACGATGGCGATGTCGGCGATGCCGCCGTTGGTGATCCACATCTTGGCGCCATTGAGGACGTAGGTGTCGCCGACCAGCTTGGCCCGAGTGATCATCCCGCTCGGGTTGCTTCCGTAATCCGGCTCGGTGAGACCAAAGCAGCCAAGCTTCTGTCCCCGGGCCATCGGCGGAAGCCACTGTTCTTTCAGCTCCTCGGAGGCGTACCGCCAGATCGGGTACATGCAAAGAGAGCTCTGCACCGAGCAGAAGCTGCGCAGCCCGGAATCGCCGCGTTCCAGCTCCTGCAGCACCAAGCCGTAGGCGACGGAATTCAGCCCCGCGCAGCCGTAGCCCGTGAGACTGGCTCCCAACAGCCCCATCTCGGACAAAGGCGCGATCAGGTGCATCGGGAACGTCCACTCCCGATTGTGCTTCTCGATACAGGTCACGACCTTGTCGCTGACGAACTGGCGCACCTTGTCCCGCACCATGCGTTCCTCGTCGCTGAGAAGATCGTCGGTCTGGTAGTAGTCGACACCCTTGAAATCCTGGCGAGACATGGCCGGGCACCTCCGATGAAGCACGCCGGATCGAGACGGGACCCGGCGACGAAAAGCCGCTCAGGCTATACCGTGAGCCGGAGGGAGTCAACCGGAGTGGAACGTCCGCGGAGGCGAGCAGGGGCGGCGCTCAGTTGCCCTCGGCCGCTTTCGCCGATGTTTCGTCGGCCGGCAGCCAGACGCTGAACGTCGCGCCGCCACCGGGACGGTTCTCGGCGCCGATGTGCCCGCGATGCGCCTCCACCAGCGACTTGCAGATGGCCAGGCCGAGCCCGGTGCCGTACTTCTTGCCGTGAGTGACGAACGGCTTGAAGAGCTTGCCGATCACGGACTGCGAGATGCCAGGGCCGTTGTCCGTGAAGTCGACCCGGACCAAAGCGTCATCGTCCAGGCGGGCCGTGATGGTCAACTTGCCTCCGCTCGGCATGGCGTCGAGTGCGTTTACGGCCAGATTGAAGAACACCCGCTTCAACTTCACCTTGTCGGCCCAGACGCCCAGCTCCTGTGGCACGTCCAGCGTGAGCATCACCTTGCGAATCTCGCAATCCCGCTCCAGCAGGGGAAAGACCATGTCGGTCACGGTCGTTACGGCGACCTGCTCGAACTCGTAGACCACGTCTCCGCGCGTGTAGTCGAGCACGTCCTGAGTCATCGCCACGAGGCCGTCGATGGCGCTGAGGATCAGCTGCTTGCGGTACTGCACCTTCTCCGGCGGCACGTCCTTGCGATCCATCATCTCGGCAATGCCGCGGATGACGGACATCGAGTTCTTCAAGTCGTGGATCACGCGTCCGGCCATCCCGCCCACGGCAGCCAGACGCTGCGCTTGCCGCGACTCCTCGACGAGAATCTTCTTCTCGATGGTCCCGCTCACCTGGCTCGCCAGGATTTCGAAGAGGTCCTTGTCGGCAGAGTCGAAGGAGCGATCGCGTCGGTTGACCGCCTCGAGGACTCCCAGAGTCTTGCCCGAACCGACGAGCGGGGCCGCCATCAGGTTGCGCACCGGGTACTGAAGCTCCTGGCTCACACGTTGCGAATAACGCGGGTCGTCGGCAGGTGTGTTGCACATCGTCACCTGATGGTTCTCGATCACCCAGCCGGCGATCCCTTCGTTTTGGTTGAGCCAGAGCCGGCGCAAGTCCGCCGATTTTTCCCCGCAAGCGTACTGGAAGTAGAGCCTCGCCCCGGAGTGTTCCAACAACAGGATCGAACCCGCCTCCGTGTTCATCGCCTCGGCGCACAGCCGGATGACATTGCTCAGGATCTCCTCGAAGTCCTCGCTGCGGTTGATCTCCTTCTCTATGCGATACAGGATGTCGAACCGGCGCACCTGCTCGCGCAATTGACTCTGGGTTCGCAACAGCGTCTGGTGCAACCGGGCGCCGTCTATGGCCACCGCTGCCTGGCGGCCGAACAGCTCCAGCACGTCCCGATCGCGCTGCGTGAAGCTCCCTTCTCGTTTGTTGAGCACCTCGAAGACGCCGAGGATCTGCCCCGAGTTGTCGCGGAGGGGAACGCAGAGCACGCCGCGAGTGCGAAACCCGGTCACCTCGTCGAGCCGGCGCGCAAACCGAGGATCGTTGTAGGGATCGTCGGTCTGCAGCGACTCCCCGGTCCCCGCAGCGATGCCCGCAATGCCCTCGCCCAATCGCAAGCGAATTTCTCGCTCGGTGCCCGTCGCCACGCGCGACCAGATCTCGCCCCGCTCGCGGTCGAGCAAGAACAGCGTGCACCGCTCCGCCCCGGACAGATCGCAAACCACCCGCGGGACCGTGAGCTCCAGCAGCCGGTCGAGGTCCTTCTCGCTGTTGAGCTCGCGAGCGACATCCAGCAACGCGGGCAGCACCGCTTCCAATCCAGGCGGGAGGTGTTCGATGTCGGTCATCAGGCACGGGCGGAGACTGGGGACCGTCTCCGCCGCCTTCAATGTACTCGATGCCAGGGCGCCCCACCAGATTCGATGACTGGCGTCCGGCCCCCCCGGGGCTGTATCCTGCACCATGGTCCGGGGACAGGGACCAGTGTTTCGTACCCATCGAGGAGAGATGGCCGTGCCCCATAAAGTGCTCGTGGCCGACGACGACTTCCTGGCTGTGGTGATGCTTCGAGACATGCTCGAAAGCCAAGGCTACGAGATCGTCGAGGCTCTCAACGGCCGGGAGACCCTCGAACAAGCCGAGCGGAAGCTGCCGGACCTGATCCTGCTCGACATCATGATGCCGCTGGTGGACGGCAAGGAAGTCTGCCGCCGCCTGAAACGCAATCCGGTGACCCAGAACATTCCCATCATCATGCTCACCGCGCTCTCCAGCAGCACCGACATCAAGGAGTGCTTCGACGCGGGGGCCTCCGACTACCTGATCAAGCCCGTCGAAAAGGATCGGCTGCTGAAGAAGATCGACAACGCCATCCGCAAGCAGGCGTTCCGGGTCAACATCGAGAAGCGTTCGCTCGAAACAGGCGAAGAAGCGCCGCCCGATCGCGACCAGCGCTCGGATCGCCGGGCCAAGCTCCGCGGCGGAGTCGCCCAGTACTTGGGGCAGATCGAGCAATCCGTCGGCACCCTGAAGGCCTACCTGGCCCGGCTCGAGTCGGAGGGTGATACCGATCCCGATATCAAGGACGTGGCTAACAGGCTGGACGCCGTCACGTCGCTCTGCCTGGAGATACAGCAAGCGCTCGCCAAGCCGGGGCGCTAGCCGCGACCGGGGGGCCGCGGGCCAATGACCGAGCCCAAGAAGTTCTCCATCGAGCAGATCCGGGCCGCCAAGGCCAAGACGGTGATGAAGACCGCCGTGCGTCCGGCGGCGCGCGCGATTTCGGCTCCCCGCTCCTACCGCCGGCCAATCCTGATCGGCCTGCTCGCTGTCGGCGGGTTGGCCCTGGCGCTTGCGGCCCACGGCTGGTCCGCCTGGACAGGCGCGCTCGACGAGGCCGGCCGCCAGCTGGCCACTGGCCTGCCGCACGGTTTCCCGGCGGAACCGCCGCTGGCCTCGGACCGCGACATGCAGAAGCTGCTCGGGCTCTTCAAGCCTCCGTCGAAAGTGGAATGGGCCGAGATCGAGGCGACCGCGAAGCTTCGCCGCACGGGAAACGTCAAGGCCCGCCAGTTGCTCGAAGCCAACCAGGCATACGTCGAAGCCTTCCGCGCGGTTTTTCCCGCCGATTCCGTCAATATGATCGAGGTCTACAAGAATGGCGCGCCACTACTGAATTCGTGTTACGACGTCGAGAAGCTGGCGGTGATGCTCACCACGACCGCCGCAATGGCCCACGTGATGCTCGAGCAGCAGAAGACGCAAGCCGGCATGGAGAACTTGCTCGGACTGGTAAGGGCCGGAGAGATGCTGGCTCGCGGGGTGGCCGGCCGCTACCAGGCACAGGCATGGGAGGCGGGCAGGACCGTCGCCTCGACGGCTCGATTGCTCCTGCTGGCCAACGCCTACGCCGGCGCCCTGCCCGCG
Organism: Candidatus Wallbacteria bacterium; assembly: GCA_016199905.1. Taxonomy (GTDB): domain Bacteria; phylum Muiribacteriota; class UBA6191; order JACPRK01; family JACPRK01; genus JACPRK01. The sequence goes on along the minus strand of JACQFU010000254.1, from coordinate 2,537 downwards.
GCGGAGCTGGACCGGCTGGGGGAGCGGCTGCGAACGACGCTGGCGCTGGAGCCCGATCTCCGGCGTATGTTCATCGCCGAGCGAGACCTCCACGATTCCGTCGCCGAGCGTTTCCGCGACCACCTCGGCTTCTGGTGGAGCGCGGTCGGCGCCGCCGGCTACGACGACCCGTTCCGCGCCCTGAAGTCGGCCTACGCCTCCGCCACGGATGCGCTCGCGCAGCCGCCGAAGGCCGCGCTGCCTGCCATGCGCGAGGCCACCGAGAGCCTGCGCCGTTCCTCGCAGTTGCCCTTCCTCGCGAGCGCCGCCGTCCCCCTGGCGAGCTACGAAAAGGGCTTGCGCCACTACTCCATCGCCGTCGGCGCCGTGGCGGGCGCGATCGTGCTCTCGCGGCTTTCCCGCAACAAGACCCTGCCGGAAAACTTGCAGTCGCTCTACTCTTCGCTGCCTCGAGACCCGCTCACCGACCAGCCGTTCCGCTACCAGAACCTGGGAGACGGCTTCCGTCTCTGGGCTGTCGGTCCGGACCTCACCGACGACGGCGGAGACGAGGTGAAGGACGTGCTGCTGCTGGGAACGCCGAAGCAGTGACGTTACGGTCCCCCGCCCGCTCCTACTTCTGCACGCCCTCGTCGCGATGGCGGTAACGGTCGAGATCGAGCAGGATCTGCCCGTTCTTGAATAGAGTCACTTTACCCGTCGACTCCGATATCGCGATGGCCAGCGCCGTGGTGCTCGCCGTGATCGACGCGGCCGCCTGGTGGCGCGCACCCAGGCCGGCAGGCAGGTCCTTCACCGGGCGGCCGGGCTTCAGATAGGCGCCCGCGGCCAGCAGCACACCGTCGCCCCGGATGATGAACGAGCCGTCGATGGTGCTGTACTCCTTGATCGTCTCCTCGAGGCTCGGGTCGAGCACGTTCAGCTCCTCGTCCAGATAGCCGCGAAACGGGTTGAGCACCATCTGACGCGACCGCTCGGCGACCTCCGCGGCGTCGCCCAGCACGAACAGCGCCCCGACCGGCTTGCCCTCGCGCCCCTCCTCGGACAGGTCGCAGGCGATGTTCAGCACGCGCTCCAGCACCTCCGCCTTGAGGTCCGGCGGCAGGAACGCGTGCGTCTCGGGCCGGAAGAACATGTTGTATTCGCGGTCCAGGTCCAGGAGACAGATGCTGTCGAGCGTGCGCGCCTTGGCGTTGCCGGTCACGTAGACGACGACGTCCTCGCTGGTGACCAGGCCGCGCGACAGCGCCAGCAAGATCACCAGGTTCATCTGACCGAAGCGCGTCAGGTCCGCCGCCGGGAGCTGGATCACGCCCTTGAGCTCGGAGGTCATCTCGGGCGATACCGACGAGGCCGTGACGAGGATGACCTCGCGGTTCATCCCTTCCCAGCCCGGCGGCAACCGGTTTTCCACCGGGTCGCCAAAGAGGAAGATGGCGGCGCAGCCCGTCTCGCGAGAGAGCAGGTGAGCGTGGTTCAGCACGGCCTCGGTGCGCGACGTTGCTCGCACGCCGGGACGCCGCGCGGCCTTGCGCCCGGCGACAATGCGCAGGATCTGCGCGGGCGTCTCGGCGTCGAGCAGCTTCTGGCGGATGTCGTCGTCCTTGAGCAGTTCCGCCACCCCGGCCAGCACGGACAGGAACCCATCGTCGTCGGTGTCGGGCGCCAGGATGACGACCATCAAGTGGACCTGGCCCTTGTCGGCGCTGGGCCCCGGCGCGACCCAGGTGTTGGCCACCTGTTCTCTCTCCAGCAGCGCCTGCAGGATCTGCTCGGGCATGAACTGAGGCACCGCCTGCGCCAGGCAGTCGGCGAGCTCCTCGAAGGCGCGCTCCTTGCTCCGGCTCTTGAGCTGGATGACGCGCTCCTCGGCCAGGTAGCCGGCGAGGCTTGGACGGCCGCGCCGCTTGGCGGCGGGCTCGGGCACGGTCCGCGGCTCGAGCTTCACCTCGACGGCCATCGGCTTCAAGTTGCGAGTGTTCATGCGATCAGCAGGTCCGCGGATAGCTGCCGAGCACCTTCACGAAGTGGCAGATCTCCTCGAGGTGTCCGAGCGCCTTGCTGCAAGGTTCGTCCGTGACGTGGCCCTCGAAGTCGAGGTAGAAGACGTACTGCCAGGGTGCCTCCTTGGAGGGCCGCGACTCCAGCTTCTTCAAGTTGATGTCGCGAATGGCGAAGATCGACAGGCTCTTGAACAGAGCGCCCGGGCTGTCCTTGGCGCCAAACACGATGGAGGTTCGGTCCTTTCCCGTGGGAGGGGCCGCTTCTCGGCGGATCTGGATAAAGCGCGTATAGTTCTGCGGGTTGTCTTCGATTCCCTCCGCCAGCAACTCCAGGCCGTAGACCTGGGCGGCGCGGCGGCAAGCCACGGCGGCGCCGGAGGCCAGCTTCTCGCGGGCGATCAGGCGCGCGCTGCCCGCCGTGTCGTAGAGCGCGTGCGCCTCCCAACCCGGGTGCAGCTCCAGGAAACGCTCGCACTGGGCGAGGGCCTGGGGGTGTGAATAGACCCGGCGGATGTCTTCAATCCGAGTTCCGGG
>JACQFU010000052.1 GCA_016199905.1 Candidatus Wallbacteria bacterium | reverse complement strand
TGGCCGCGTTGAGCGCCAGCAAGTTGGTCTGTTCGGCGATCTCGCTGATGATCGTGCTGCGCTGGCTGATCTCCTCGGCGGACCGGTTGATCTGGGTCATGCCGTCGATCGCCTTCTGCATCGCCTCGGTCCCCAGCTGGGCGTCGTTGTTGACCTTGGTCGCAACCGAGGAGCCGAGCCTGGAGTTGTTGAGGATGTTCGAGTTGCGCTGCACCAAATTGTTCAGGTTGGAGGTCGTCTCCACGACGCGATCGGCCATCAGACCCGTGGTCTCGGCGTTGGCCCGGGCGCCTTTCTGGACTTCCTCGGCGGCCCCGATGATCTGCCGCAACCGCTCTGCGGAGCGGTGTACGGAATCGGCGGTCTTGTCCACGGCCACTTGCTGGCGTTGAGTTCCGCCGGAGATGTTGCTCGCGGTCTTGCGGACTTCCTGGCTGAGGATGTCGAGGTAGTTGGACGACTCGCGGATCTTCGAGATCATGCTGGAGAGGTTCGAGGCCATCGTGGAGAAGCTCTGGGCCAGGCCCTGGATCTCGCGCGTGGTTTGCCGGGTGGGCAGGATGATGTTGGAGAGATCGTTCTGGGCAATCCGTGAAGCGATGGTGCTGAGCTGGATCAGCGGCGAAGCGATTCGGTAGCTGAACATCGCCGAGAAGAGGATGGCCAGCACGACGACCACCGCCAGGATGGTCCCGTTGAAGTACATGATCTCTTTGGTGTTCTCGGCGACGAAGGAGGGTTGCACTCCGATGCGCAGCCAGTAGACGTCGTGCTGCTGTCCGGCAATCACGTTGGTGACCCTCTCGTTCTTGCCGACGTTCTTGATGAAAAGAGGCGGAATCACCCGGTTCTGCGATTTGACGTCGAGCTTTTGGGCAGTCAGCGTTTCGAGCAAGTTGAAGGCCGGCAAATCCAGACCTTGCATCGGATACTGAAGAACCAGCCGTCCGGTCGTGTCGTAGACGGCGGCGTACTGGATGTCCTTGTACCCCTGTTTCTGCTTGGACTCGATGAAGAAGCGCATCACCTTTTCGTAGTTCTCGACCCGGCTGTAGGGAGAAGCCTGGACGATCTTCTCGGTCTGCGAGGTGATGTCGCCCAGCAGGCTCGCAAAGTGGAGATCCGCGTTTTCCTGGAGGATCTTCTTCTCGAGCCCGTAGGACGTGACGATTGTCGCCAACGCGCCGAAGATGACGAAGATGATGATCGTGAGCGCTATCTGATGGGAGATCTTCATCGATGAGTAGAGCCGAGAATCGAGTATAGCAGACGGCTCTTGATGGCAGATGGCTTGCTAGCAGAGGGACTTGGACATGCGAATCCGCCGCAATCGTGATAAAATGCACGATTGTCGCATTCGAGGAGTCGATGGATTTCAAGACCGCCCTGAACAACGGCTTCGTCCTGACGGCCGAGTTGAATCCCCCTCGAGGAGTGGACGTGGAGCCGCTCCTCGGAAAGGTCACGCCCCTGGCCCGAGCCTTCGACGGCTTTGCCGTGACCGACGACTCGCTGGCGCGCCTGCGGATGAACGCGATGGCCTTCGCCCATCTGGTGAGAGCGCGCCTCGACACCGAGATGCTGATGCACTTGACTTGCCGGGACATGAGCATCCTGAAGCTCCACGACTACTTGCTGGGGGCCTGGGCGCTCGGTATTCGCAACGTGCTCTGCATGACCGGCGATCCGCCGCGGCTGGGCTCCTTCAAGGAGATCAAGGGCGTCTACCAGCTCAACAGCTTCCAGCTCTGCAACCTGGTGTCGAGCCTCAATCGCGGCCTGCTCCAGAACGGCGAGAGAATTCAGTCCAAGCCCAACTTTTTCATCGGCTGCGTCGCCAACCCCTACTCCCTGAACTTGAAGGTCGAGGCAAAACGCCTGCGTCAGAAGTTCGACAACGGCGCCCGTTACGTGATCACTCAGCCGGTCTATACGCGGCGCACGCTGGACCAGTTCCTGGAGGCGACGGCCGACATTCCGATGAAGAAGCTGATCGGCGTGCTGCCGCTGCGAGGATTGGCCAACGCCCACGTCATCGCGGATTCCGTGCCCGACATCTACATGCCGGCCGACATCTTCACTCGCCTGTCGAAGAACGACAGCGTGGAAGAGGGCATCCGATTGGCTCGGGAATTCATCGCGGAAGTCAGGGATGTCGTGGACGGAATCCACATCTTCCCGCTGAACCACTTCGACGCCCTCCACGCCATCCTGCACGAGTTCCCCGACCGGCTCGCCCGTATGGCCCCGCAATCGCTCCCGGCGTCGGACCGGTCCGGCGTAAAGCCCAAGGCCGAGGAACCTTCCCGAGCCACCGACGAAAAGCCCGGACGGCTGCGAGGCAACGGTCGCGAGCGCGCCCGCGATTGACGCGGCTGGCAAAGCGCAGTAATCCGAGTCTAGTTGTACTGAAGACCAGGTTGGGGGCGTTGCCCCCAAGCCCCAACCAAGAGGGCCCGCCCCCTTGGAACCCCATTGAGGCGAGTGAGTCTTGCCAGTCCTCGTAGCCGTCGAGCACATGACGCAGGCCTCTCGTATCCAACAGGGGGCCAGCGGGCCAACGGCCCCCTGGCAGGGTGAGGCCGGGCAGCAGCGCCGAGGGCAAACGCCTTCTTGCGCGAGCGCGGCTCGCATGTGCAAGAAGGCCGGACGGCGGGGCCCCACCCGGTTATTCCCATCCCTGCCCGCCCTGCTCGCGCTGGCAGTTCTCACGCTCGCCGCCGCTTCGGCCCAGGCGGCGAATCGCCCGCCGTCGGCGCGTGCCGGACCCGACGTTGTCGTCGCCATCAACACCGTCGTGCAGCTCGACGGCCGCGCCACCGCCGACCCTGACGGCGACACGCTGGCCTACTCGTGGTCGCGCCTGAGCGGCCCCACCATCCCGCCGCTTTCGGGCGGGAGCACGGCGTTGGCCAGTTTCACCCCCACCGCGACGGGCACTTACCGCTACATGCTCACCGTCAGCGATCCCGGATCGGCTGTCTCGACCGACGAGGTCGCGGTCCTCGTGCAGACCACCGCCGACGGGGCGGATCTCGTCGTGCGAAGCGTGTCGTTCAGCCCGCTCTCCACTGCGAGTAACCACAAGTTCCACGGCTCGGCGACCATTCAGAACACGGGCAATCGCTCGGTATCGCAAACCTTCTCGGTCGGGTTCTTCCTCTCGACGGTTCCCACCGGATCGCCCGGCAGCCTTCCCGTGGCCGGCAGCTCTGGCCCAATCACGTCGCTGGCGACGGGTGCGACGCTCGTCATCGACGCGCCGAACCTGCAGTTGCCGCCGGGCGTCGCGCCGGGATCGTACTTCCTGATCGCGTCAGCCGATACCGGCCTGACGGTCTCGGAGCTCTCGGAGAACAACAATGAATCGCCGTCGGCCCTGAAGCTGGCCGTCTCGGCCAACGCCAGTCCCATCGCAACCGCCCAGGCCCAGGGGACCCCGCCCTTCATCGTCCAGGACGGGCAATTCCGCACGATCTTGCTGGACGGCCGCGCCAGCAGCGACGCGGACGGCGATCCGTTGAGCTACCTGTGGCAGCAGACCGGCGGCCCCAGTGTCTTTCCCACGTCGATCACCTCCGCGACGACTCCCTTCAGCACCAACCAGGCCGGGCTCTTCGTCTTCTCGCTGCAGGTCAAGGATGACTTCGGTGGCGTCGCGACTACCAGCCTGGCTGTGCGCACCGTGGCCAACTCCAAGCCGGTCATCAGCATTCCGGCGCAGCAGATATTGACCTCGACCGACGGCGCTGTCGTCCGCGCCACGCTCGATGCGTCGCAGACGACCGACCCGGAGGGCGATCCGATCGCGTACAGCTGGGTGCAGACCAACGTGCCGCCGATCGGCCTGGTCGGGTCGAACACGGCTGTAGCGACCTTTGCGACCAACCGCACCACGAGCTTCAAGTTCACGCTCACGGCGTCGGACCCGCGCGGCGGGATCGCGCAACAGAACACGGTCGTCACGATCGTCCCGAATTTCAGCCCCACGGCCAGCGCTGGACCTTCCCGAATCGCGACGATCACCGACGGGCGGCCTGCGACCGTGCAACTCGACGGTCGCGGTTCGCGGGACCCCGACGGCGACCGGTTGTTCTACTCGTGGACTCAACTCTCGGTTCCTGCGGTGACGCTCACGGCGCCGAACGGCCCGACACCGAGCTTCACCTCCGCCACTCCGGCAGCGTATGCGTTCCGGCTCCAGGTGGACGATCGCCGTGGCGGGGTCAGCACGCAAGACGTGACCGTCACGTTGCAGAGCAACACCAGCCCCACGGCCATTGTCGGTCCTCCCCAGAGCACCGGCGGCAACCTCGGCACCACCGTCGTGGTGACACTGGACGGATCGCCCAGCAGGGACCCGGGCGCCGATCCGCTCTCCTACTCGTGGGTCCAGACAGGCGGCCCCACGATATCGCTGTTCAACCCGACGAGCGCACGGCCGTCCTTCTCCACGACGAAGCCTGCGACCTACGGTTTCCTGTTGACGGTGTCCGATAACCGGGGTGGCACGTCGACGGCACCCGCCAGCGCCACGGTGACCTTCGCCGACCTGAAGCCCGTAGCAGTCACCTATCCGACGACGGCGGGCGCGGGCTCGAGCCTGGGCGGAACGGTCACCGTGACCAACGTCAGCAGCCAGCCCCTGGTGGCGGCCTTCGAGACCGCAGTCCTCCTCAGTCGCGACGATTTGCTGGACGCCGGCGACGCGCGCATCGCGACTCTCACGTATCCGGGGATAGACGCCCTGCGGTCGGCGACGCAGTCGTGGACGGCGTCGCTGCCGCTGGCCTTCCCGACCGGCGCCTATCGGGTGCTGGTCCAGGTCGATCCCTCCCGCAAGCTCCTGCAGCAGTCGCAGACCAACGACCTCCTCGTGGCCGGGCCCGTGCTACAGGTTCTGACGCCGCCGGACCTGCACGTCACTGCCGTGCTGGCGTCGGCGTCGGCGAAGGTCGGCACGACCGTCAACCTGAGCGGCACCATCGAAAACGCGGGCCAGCAGCCCCTGACGACGTCCTTCAAAGCCGCCATCCTGCTCTTGACCACGACCCAGGCGCAAGCGCTGCTCGCGACGGGAGAAGCGCCCACGGACGCCAAGCGACTGTCGCTGCTGGGGTTTGGGCCGCTTGGTTCGAGGCAGGCCACCAGCTTCAGCACCGGGGCACGCATCCCGCACGGCGTCGCACCAGGATTCTACGCCATCGGGATCGCGATCGATCCCGACCGTCAATTGACCCAAGAGCTGAACCGAGTCAATAATGGCGCCGTCCCGGGCAGCTCGACTCAGATCCTGCCGTTGCCGGACCTGGGCGTGAAGACTCTGGCCGCCCCGGCGCTGGTGACGCCCGGTGTCGCGTTCACCATCGACCTGACGCTCCAGAACCGCGGCGGGTTGGCCGTGTCGTCGCCCTTCACCTACTGGTACTTCCTCTCGAAAGACCCGGCGCCGGCCGCGACCGGGACTTTCCTCGGCGCCCAGCTGGCGAGCGCTGCGATCGCCGCCGGCGGCACAGCTCACATCGCCGACGCGCGCACGCTGCCGCAGTCGACCGTAGCGGGCACCTACTTCTTGCGAGTGGTGCTGGCCCCCCTCGGGGAAGTGGAAGAGGAGGACGACACGAACAACCTGGGGGTGACGGCTTCCTCCGTGGCCGTGGCGCCCTTGCCGGAACTGGTGCTGATCAGCGCCACGCTTCCGTCGCAACTCTCGGTTCGCTCCAACGCCTCGATCCCGGTCCGGGTGCAGAACGTCGGCAACGCGGCGGCGGCCGGCTTCAGCGTCAAGGCATGGCTCTCGGCAGACCGCATTTTGGACGGATCGGACAGGTCGATCGGCAGCGTCTCGGGGCCGAGCCTGGCCGCAAGTGCCAGCCGGTCGGAGATCCTGACCGCCTCATTGGACCTGTCGACTCCTTTGGGACCGGCCTTTCTGCTCGTGGACCTGGAGTCCCCGAACGCCACCCCCCAGGTTCAGGAAGGGCCGCCGGGCAACTTGAGGGCCGCCGCCGTCACCATTGTCGATCCGAGCCGCGGCCCCCGAGCGGCGTTCTCCTATGGCCACGCTTCGCCCGTGCCGGCGGGGACTTTGACGATCACTGCCAGCTTCGACGAGGCCATCGTCACGGTGCCGACCATCGCGATCGACCAGCCGGGAACCAGCGACCTGCCAGCCACGACGATGACCGGCTCGGGCACACTCTTCACCTTCCGCTACCCGGTCGGCGTCGACAACGGCGGCGCCTTCCGCGACGGTAGCGCCACAGTCACCATCGCCAACGCCTTCGACAAAGACCATAACCCCAGCGAGCCGGCCACGAACGGCGTGTTCGTCATCGACACCAAGCCTCCTGCCTTCGCGTCGGTCAGCCCCGCCGCCGGCTCTCCATCCGTGGAGACCGGCATCGTGAGCGGGCGCATTTCCGACGCCTCCTCCATCGCATCCTTGACGTTCTCGGTCAACGGGGGCGAATCCGTGCCGCTCTCGGTGCTCTCGGGAGGGACCTTCAGCGGAAGCTATCGCCTCACGGGCGATGCCAACGACGTTCTCCTGACCGCGGTCGACGCCGCCGGCAACCGTTCGACGGTCACGTTGCGCCTGCTGCTGGACTCGGACGGCGACGGGATGTCGAACATCTACGAGCGCGCCCACGGCTTCAATCCCTTCGACTCCGGCGACCGCGACGGCGACCCCGACCTGGACGGATTGACGAACTACCAGGAGTCGATCCGCGGGACCGACCCGCGCAACCCTGACACCGACGGCGACGGCGTGCCCGACGGCGTCGAGGTGAACCGCGGCACCGATCCGCTCACCCGCGGCAACGATCCGCCGCTGGCGAACGCGGGGACCGACGCGAGCCAGGGTCCGGGCCTGGTCGTGCTGGACGGCTCGCGCAGCCGTGACCCGCAGGGCGGAACGCTCGGATACACCTGGACGCAGTTGAGCGGCCCGGCCGTGACGCTCGCCAACAGCGCGACGGCCAATCCGCAGTTCGCCGCGCGAGCCTCGGGCCAGTACGTTTTGCGGCTGACGGTGAAGAGCTCGGCCGGACTGACGGACAGCCGCGACGTGCAGGTGGACGTGACGAACGTGGCGCCCGCGGCCGACGCGGGGCCCCAGCAGGTGACAGCGCCGGGCAAACTCGTGACGCTCGACGGAACTCGCTCCAGCGACGCCAACGGCGATCAATTGAGCTACGGCTGGAGCCAGGTCTCGGGGCCAGCGGTCGCGACGCTCTCCAGCACGACGACGGCAAGGCCGACGTTCGTGCCGCCTGCCGCGGGCGCCTACGTCTTCGCGCTCGTCGTTCGCGACGGCTCGCAGCCCGGCGCGACCCCGTCGACCGTGCGGGTGCTGGCTATCAACCCCTCGAGCGGTTTCTCGGCGCCGAACGCCGACGCAGGCCCGGACCAGGTCGTCCCGGCAGGCACGCGCGTGGAACTCGACGGCCACGAGAGCGCCGATCCGGACTCGAACGCCACGCTTTCCTATCGCTGGAAGCTGGTGCAGGGGCCGGCGCCGGTGAATCTCGTCGAGGTAGTGGGATTTGCATTCCAAACAACTTTCCAGGCGAATGCGCCAGGCACCTACGTCTTCTCGCTGGCGGTCGTGGACACGGCCCACGGGAACCTGGCGAGCGCCCCGGCCTTCACGACCGTGGTCGTCAACCCGGCCGCCAACCACGTGCCGCGGGCCGACGCCGGCGCGGATCGGACCGCCCGCATCGGCGACGTCGTGATGCTCGACGGAACAGCCAGCAGCGACACCGACGCGGCCGATCGACTCACCTATCGGTGGAGCCAGGTCTCGGGCTCCACGGCCGCCCTGCCCGTGACCACGGGCGCCGTCATCCCCATCGCCCCCGTGGTGGCCGGAGACTACACCTTTGGGTTGAACGTCAGCGACGGCCAATCCACGAGCCCGACGGCGACCGTGAAGGTGCGAGTCTCCCCCGACGGCCGGAATCGCCCTCCCGTGGCCCTACCTCGAGTCAACGGACTCGACGGCTCCACCCAGGAGATTCGCTTCCGCATTCCCGATCCGAGCGTCCTGACCGTGCCCCTCTCCGGCGCAGGCAGCAGCGATCCCGACGGCGACGCGCTCACTTATCACTGGCGTCAGGTCTCGGGGCCCGTGGTGGAGCTTTCAGGCGCCGAGACCGCGTCGGCTTCCTTCAGCCCCCGGATATCCCGCGTCTACACGTTCGCGCTCGAGGTCTCGGACGGCATCTTCCGTTCGGAGGCGACAATCCCGATCGTGATCGACTCGACGTCCAACCAGGTGCCGCGCGCCTCGATCAAGGGCGCGGCCGCGGGCCCCATCTCCGTGGCCGTCGGGAGCTCGGTATCGCTGGATGGAAGCGCCTCCGCCGATCCCGATTCGCCGTCGACGCTGCTCAGCTTCGCCTGGGTTCAGACGGGCGGACCGTTCGTCGACCTGATCGGTCAGTCCACGACGGCCCTGACCGTGACGCCCCGCGTCAAAGGGACCTACCGCTTCCGACTGTTTGTCGACGACAGCGCCGATCGCAGCGTCGGGAAGGACGTCGTCGTCCAGGCCGGCCCTCCGCCTCCGCCTCCGCCCGCACCCGCGCCGCCGCCCGCGTCTCGGACTGCCGCCGCCGGCTCGGGCTCGGGCGGCATGTCGTGCCGGCTCGGCCACGGCGGCGGTCCGAGCGCCCTCGATCTGCTGGTGCTCGCGATGATGGCGTTGCCTTGGACGACGCGAAGGAAGCCCTAGTCCGCAGACTGTGGTCCCCTACTTCCCCAGCGCGCCCGTCAGCTTCTGAAACGCCCCAAACAGAGTCGGCGCGGTGAACGGGCCGGCGCTGTTGCGTTCGCCATACTGCGGGCGGTCGCGACCGAAGCAATAGGGCGCCTTCTCGTCCCAGCGCGAGCGCGGCAGGATGTAGCCGATCTCGTCGTTGGCCAGACAGATCACGAAGGCGTACTTGCCTCCCAGCATCGGCCGCAGCGCGGGCTCGGGCGGCGCGTCGGGGAAGTCCGCGCCCGGCTCGACCTTGTCCAAGCCGATACCGTCCAGCAGCTCCGGGTACAACTCGCCGGGAACCAGGCCAATGCGCACGGGCCCGATCTGGAAGACGCCAATCTCGGTGCGAATGCAGGCGCTGGCCAGGGCCGCGCCCAGACGGCTGGCCGGCTCGCCGCCGCGAAAGATCGGCCGACCAACGACGCCCAGTAGGATGCCAGCTCGATAGATGGGATTCGTGAGCGGCACGAGCACCGCGGTCGTGGTGAGAACCAGCGGCGCGGACTCGATAGGAGTCGATTCCTCGAGCGCGTCGCAGGCAATGTCGGCCACGTCTTCGCCAATCTCCTCCGCGTGACCGAAGGTGCGCGGCGCCGCCGGCCGCCCATCGACGGAAGCCTCGGAGGCGCTGACCTGTCCTCCGATGGCGCCGTTGAGGAATATCGCCGGACAGTCTCGCTCGTCGGACACGGCTTCGAGAAGACTCCCGACGTAGTCGGCGCTGACCAGGCCGCCCCTGCGCTCGAGCGAAGTCGGGTGGGCGCTCCAGTGGACCAGCGTCACGATCGGCCTGCCCCCGGGTACAGCGTCGGCCTCGAGCACGTGGACCCTCTCGTCCACCACGTACGGCAGCCGCGAATCGCGCGAGAGCCCGGGAGCCCGGGTCGCGGCGATGCGCAGGGAAGCTGGCGCCAGCGCCGCCGAGGCCGAAAGCACGGCGCTGGCGGCCCGGCTCCGCACCAGCTCCAGATACGCCGGATCGACACCGCTCGTGAACGGGTGCTTACCCCAGAAGCCCATGGTATCGGGGCCCGAGTGCGTGTGCGTGCTGACCACGATGCATCCGTCGACTCCGATTTGCGGCGAGACCCGGCGGACCCGCGCCCGGATCGCCTCGACGTCCTGGTGGAAGAGACCGATCAGGTCCAGCGTCACCAGGGCGATCCGCTTGCCGGCCGACTCGAAGACCACTGCCCGGGCCCAGAGATCGTCGTGCACTCCCTCGGCCCGGCGCCCGCGGCCATAGCCTGCGAGCCAGACTTCGGGCCCGTCGGGCTCGACCTGGGGCGTGATCTGGACAGCAGCCGTGCCAACCCGCAGTTGCGGCGGCGATGCGGCCGCGGCCGGGGCCGCCAGCGCCAGAATCGCAAGCAAGGCCGCGGCTGCGAGGAAAGCCGTCGTCGTTGCGTGCGTGTCCTCCTGTCGTGTCTTCAATGCGGTCGCTCCTGACGCGGGCAGTATACTGGCTCCATGCCGGCCGTGAGACTCACCGGCCCCGCCGGGCGGCTGCTGGCGGGCGCGGCGATTGGCGCCGGCGCGCTGGGGTCGTTGCAAGCGTTGATCTTCTGGCGCTGCCACCACGAGCTCCTGGCGTCCGCGACCAATGGACCGCTTGTAGGACTGGCCTCCAAGGCCTACGGCCGCTTCGTCGGCCTCAGCGCGGCGAGTCTGCTCCTGGAGCATCTGCTGCTCGGCGCTATCACGGGTCTGTTCGTCGCGGGCGCCAGAGAGCTGGCGCTGTCGCCGGCGAGCCCGGTGCTGGGCCGGACTTCGTGGGCACTGCGCCAGATCGCAGCCGTGGCGGGCCTGGCGTTCGTTCCGGTGTTGCTCGCCTCGGCGATCTACCCGGCGGCCTTCGAGCTGTTCTTCCAGACGCTGGGGACACCAGGGGCGGCGCTGCAAGTGGCTCTAGCCGGTCGCGACGACCGCAATCGCCGCCGCCGCTTGGGCCTCGCAACGCGGCCCCGCGCCGCAACCCATCCTGCCGAAGCCGCACGTCGTGCTGCTGATCGCCGACTCGCTTCGACCCGACTACCTCGGCGTCTTCGGCCATCCTCGCCCCACGTCCCCGAACCTCGATCGGCTGGCCCGGGAGAGCTTCGTATTCACCCGGGCCAGCACGGTCATCCCGCGCACCACCGCCTCGTGGGCCTCGCTGATGACAGGCTGCTATCCGGCCGAGACGGGCATCCGCACCACGTTCGCCAGGCGTCGCGCGCCTCGCCCGCCGATCGCGACGCTGCCCCGGCTGCTGGCCGACGCAGGCTACCACACCGCCGTCTTCGCGGACGGCATCGAGCATCACCTCGCCGACGAGCACTGGGGCTTCCGGGAGTCGCGAGTCCCCGAAGGCGACTACAAGGCCTTCGTGCGCCACCTTCTTCTGCTGGGCTCGCCCCTGCTAATGCCTTACGCGTTGACCGAGTGGGGACGGGTCGCCTGGCCCGAGGTGAACGGCGGCTTCTGGCTCACGACCGATCCTAGGCACCAGGCCGGTCAGCTCGCCCGCTGCTTGGAAGAGCACGGCTCGCAGCCGGTCTTCGCTGTGGTCTTCTTCGCGCTCTGCCACATCCCGTACGCCGCGCCCAATCCGGAGGGACTCCGGTTCGTCGCGCCCGGCTACGAGGGGCCGAATCGTTTCGGACGCTTCCCCGACATGGCTGGCGAACCCGTACCCGCCGGAGCGGAGCAGCAACGAGTAAAGCAGCTCTACGAGGGCGCAGTCGCCTCAGTCGACGCCGCGATCGGTTGCATCCGGAGCAATCTTGTCCGAATGGGACTGGAGGATCGGACGCTGCTGATTGTCACCTCCGATCACGGAGAAGACCTCTTCGACACGGGCGACCGCTTTGGCCACGGCGAACACCTTTCGCCCGTGACGGTGCATGTTCCGCTGATGGTGCGCCTTCCGGGAGGGCGGCCGCCCGTGGGCGCCAACGACTCTATCGTGCGTACGATCGACCTGGCTCCGACCGTGCTCGATCTGCTCGGGATGCCTTGCCCCGCCTTCATGTCCGGAGTCAGCCTCGAGCCGCTCCTGCGCGGACGGACACGCGACCTGGGACTGGCGGGCTATTCCGAGACGGACCTCTGGCTCTCCACGGCGGGGGCCTTTTCCTTCCAGGTGGAGCGCGTTCCGTACCCCAATTTTCAGGTGCTCTGCACCCCCGACGCCAGCGAGGGTGACCGGATGAGATTGAACGCCGAGTATGCCCGGATCGTGGACTTTGCCAAGTACCGCCGCATCTGGAACCGCCGAGGCGCTCTCGAGTACCGGCCCACGGTGGCCGAGCCGCACTGGTATCGCGAAGGGAACCCCGAGGGTCTCGAAACCGAGTTGGACCGGTTGATGCTCGGACGCTTCGGCTTTACTCGCGGCAAGCGAGGGTTCTACTTGCCACCCGAAGATTAGTGCCCCCCCCGCGCGATGACGCGGTGCGTCAATCCTCCTTCATCAGCTTCTTCAGTTCGGGCACCGCCTCTTCGGCCGCCTGCTCTCCGCAGTCGATCAGCTCGGGTCCGCGCCACAGCTCGTTCCAGCGAATGCCGTGGATCAGCGGGTTGATGTTGACGTCGCCCCGGCAGTCGTGCGCCTTGCTCCTCTTGTAGAGGAGGATCTCGGTGCTGCGCATGATGATCTCGAAGATGTTGAGCTGTCCAGCCGAGCGGACCAGCGACTTGGCCGTCTCCGCGGGGGGCTGCGTGGTGCTGACGGCGATGATGCGCTGGATGCCTTCGTCTCGCAGGGTCTGAGCGGGGACGCACTCGCTGACGCCTCCGTCGACCAGGTGCCGGCCGCCCAGCTCCACCATCCGGAAGATGCCCGGGATCGCGCTGCTGGCGCGCAGGGCCTTGTAGATTAATCCTGCCTGGAGCACCACGCGCTCGCCGGTGACGACGTCGCTGGCGACCACGCGCAGCGGGATCAGCAGGTCCGAGAACTCCGTCTGGGCAAAGAGGCTGAAGAGGAAAGCCTCCATCTGATCGCCCTTCAGCAGCCCGTCCCGCGGAAAAGGCAGGTTGTAGTCGAACCACTTGCGGATCGCCTCCTGGTCGACGGCACGGGCCAGCTCGCAGATGTCGGCCAGCGACATCCCCATCGCGCGCAGCCCCCCGATGCAGGCGCCCATGCTGCTGCCGGCGATCATATCGAGCGGGATGCGCTCGCGTTCCAGGACCTTCAGCACCCCCACGTGACACCAGCCAAGGGCCGTGCCGCTGCCGAGGGCGACGCCGATGCGAGCGTTTCGGGCGCGCCGCGAGAGCTTGGAGAGCGCGCGGTCCTCGTCTTCGTTGGGATGGCTCTGGCCGACCGGGACGCCGGTCTTCAGAAAGGCGTCGAGCACGAAGGAACGGACCGGCACCGTGTGGTCGGAGTCGGCCTCCGGCTCCAGCGCCACCGTGAAGGCCTCCGGGCTCCCCCCTTTGCCGAGAGTCTCGGGCCACTCCCCGCCGGGCAAGAGCATCGCGAGGTCGGATTGCTCGGCGGCCTTGAGCGCAAAGCGATCGGCCCGGTGGCCGGCGTGGACGACGATGTAGCTGAAAATCTCGCGCAGATAGGACAGGAGGCGTGGCATCAGGCTCTCGTCGGCGCTGGCACGCTGGCCCGGACTGGGCTTCAGCCCGAAAACCGAGAACCCTTGCGGGCCGCGCAGGATCGCGCGGTCGATTCCCTCCGGGAGCAGGTAGTACCCCGAAGACAGGATCTGCTGCGTGTCACGAACCGGCGTGTGGCCAAGGAGTCTTTCCATCGGCCCCTCGGACGCGTCGAGGTCGACTAACGCCACGGGCCTGCCGGTGTGGCTGGCCAGCGTCGAGGCGAGGTTGATCGAAAGGAAGGCCGACTTCTCCGGGGCGCCCGCGCCTGCCACGGCCAGCACGTGATGCGTCGGCCTGAGGTAGCTGAGTTGGTTGGACTCGCGCAGCCGCCGGGAGAGCAGGATGGCCAGCCGCACGGACATCTGGGGATAGTCGAAGAGGACCGTGTTGAAGTCCTCCTGCGACAGCACCCAGAACTCGCTGTCGAAGATCGTCTCGACCGTGGCGGCGATCAGCTCTCCGGTCAGGATCTCCATCTCGCCGAAGACGTCGCCACGTCCCAGCAGACAAACGATGCGTTCTCGGCCCGAGCGCGAATCGGCGACCATCACGCGCACGGCGCCGGAGCGGATCAGGTAGAGGGCGTTGTTGCTGTGGGTGAGCTGACGGAGGACTTTGTAGCCCTTCGGGTATCGCAGCAGGTTGAAGCTGCCCAACAACCGGTCGAGCGCGCGGTTCGGCAGATCCTTGAACAGGTTGATCTGCCGGAGGACGACTCTGTTGAGATCGGTTTGGGGCGGAAGCGACATCGAGAGGGCGAGCGGGCAGGCGGGCCTTTGAGTAAAACTTACTACTTCTCATCGGACACAACGCCGGTTCGCAATTCAGCTTTTGTCCTGGATTACCGATGATTTAAGACGTGAGACGCTTTGTCGTGGTGGCGTTCGCCGTCGTCTGCGGTATCGCGCTGGGATTCGGTTGCGGTCCCAGTCCCGATCAGTTCGAGCTGCCGCCAACCGCCACGGTCACCGGAAACATCCTCGAGAAGACGACCACGCCGCCCAATCCGCTGGGGGTGGCAGCCGCGCGAATTACTCTCGAGGTCGGAAACAACGCGCCGAAACGAGGCTTCCTAGGCCCCTTCTTCGCCAACGCGCAGGGGGGCTACGTCATCCCGAACGTGCCGGCCGGCATCTACGACTTGGTCGCCGACAAGGCCATCGGCACCCCGGCCCAGCCGTTGCGCGGGCGCGTCCGATTCCTCAACTTGAGAGAGGGCGAGAGCCGAGTGGTGCCCGACCTCATCATGCGGCCGCCCGGCATCCTTTCGGGCATCGCTCGCCTGGGGGGAGCATCGGCTACTGGAAACGCGGGCACCAGCGTGTTCCTCGAGGGCACGACCCGCGTGACGTCGACGGATGCCGCAGGCGCCTGGTCGCTCGCCGACCTGGAAGCCGGGATCTATTCGATGGTTTTCCAGAAGCCCGGGTTCGTCGACGAGACGCTCCACAACGTGGAAGTGCTGAGCGGGCAGACCAGTTCGATCACCACCACGCTGGAGCCTTTGAATCCACAATCGACTGCGGCGCTCGTGGGGCGCGTGGTCGTGGAGCCGCGCGATCCGCTCACGGGCGACCACAGCGGCGTGAGCGTCACCGTGGAGGGGACCTCGCGCACACTGGTGACGACGCCGGGCGGGTCGTTCCGCTTCGACAGCCTGCCGCTGGCGCTCTACTCGCTGCGGTTGGAGCGCCAGGACACGTTCACCCGGCGGGTCACGAACATCGTCCTTCGAACCGGCGAAACCGTGCACGACGCCGGCACGATTCAGCTCGACACGCACCGGGTTCTCGGGACGGGGTTGAAGGTCTTCGATCTGGAGCATTCCCCCAACGGCACACAGGTCGCGTTCACCAACGCCGCCGGCGAAGTCGGCGTGATGGACAGAAACGGCAACGTCTTTTCGCAGGTGCTGACGAGCGGGGCCAAGGCGGCCTTCGACCCGCAGACCGGCCAGGGGCGCGGCCTGTCGTGGTCGCCGGACGGGACGGAGATCCTCTTCGTGCGCTTCGAAGGCTTCCCGACGCTGCCCTATCGTTTGGGCATCGTGCCGAGCGCGGGCGGAGCTTTCCGGACTCTGCTCACCAGCGGCAACGAGTTCTATCAGCCGGCCTGGTCGCCCGACGGCCGCGGTTTCAACTACTACTTGACGCCGAACCTGCGGCGCGTGGAGGTGGCGCGAGATGCGATGGGACGCACTACCGCCGACGCCACGACCGACCGCGTCATCAGCGGCAGCCGGCCGCCCGGAGCCGTGACCGTTGTGAGCGCAGTAGAGGCTGCCGTGACCGGGCGCGTCGTCTACTCCTTCGCCACGACTGCAAACTCCAACGGAATTTTCAGCGCGTTCGCCTTGGGGGGCGTCGACCCGATCGACGTGCTGCCGGTGACGCCCGGCGGCCAGGCGCTTCCGGGAGGAGAGTCGCCCACCTTCTCCCCCACGGCTTCGCGGATCGCGTTCTGCCTCAAATCGGCCGACGCGACGTTGCGGGGAATCTACCTGATGAACCTGGACGGCTCCGGGGCGACTCGCATCACCACCCAGCCGGGGAACAACCTCGACTTCAGCCCCGACGGCCGGCGCATCGTCTTCACCAACCCGGACATCGGAACGGCGCGTCTGGGCGAGGTGAACGAAGTCCTGATACCGCGGTGAGGGCTCTCAGTCCCGGTACAGCCCAAAGCGCAAGCGCCAGACCATCCAGGCCGCTTCCCAGACGATGCGGCGGTCGATCTTGCTGTCGCCGACGTAGCGATCGATAAAGATGATGGGGATCTCCGCCAGGCGAAAGCCCTTCCCCGCGGCGCGGAAGTTCATCTCGATCTGGAAGGAGTAGCCGCTGCTGTGGACGGCGGCGAGGTTCAGGGTTTCGAGCACACGCCTGCGGAAGCACTTGAAGCCCGAGGTGCTGTCCGTCATCGGAAGACCCGTGATGAGGCGAGCATACTGGCTGGCGAAGACGCTCAGGATCAGGCGTCGGAAAGGCCAGTTGACGACGCTGATGCCAGTGAGGTAGCGCGAGCCCACGACGACGTCGGCCGTGGCCGCTGCACGCACGAACTTGGGAAGGTACTTGGGGTCGTGGCTGAAGTCGGCATCCATCTCGAAAACCAGCTCGGCGCCGTGCTCCAAGGCATAGCGGAACCCCGAGATGTAGGCGGTGCCGAGCCCCTGTTTGGCGGGTCGACGCAGCAAGTGGATGCGGGCGTCTTTCTGGCGCATTGCGTCGACGAGCTCGCCCGTGCCGTCCGGGGACGCGTCATCGACGACGAGGACCTCGATATCGAAGGGGTGAGCCAGGACCTGGGGAATCAGGTCCGCGATGTTTCTGGCCTCGTTGTACGTCGGGATGACGACAAATATCTTCCAGCGCGCGATGTCGGGGGTGGGCTCGGACATGACGGGGGGCGGCGAGAGGCGGCCATCTTATCACAATCCGGAACGGGCCTCTTGATTCTCGGCCATGAAGGCTGTACAATGCGCCTTCCTCGATTAATTTTCCGAGCATGATTCGAATTCGCTAGCCAAGGAGTACCCCCAGATGGCCGAAGCTCCCAAGCCCAAGAAACAGACCTCCGCGGAGAAGCGGGCGCGCCAGAATGAGAAGCGCCGGGCCCGCAACTTCGCCATCAAGAGCTCACTGAAGACGATCAACAAGAAGTTCCTGGATGCCTGCGCCACCGGCGACAAGGTTCAGGCGGAGGCGATGCTTCGTGAGACTGCCAAGGCCTTTGACAAGGCCGTGTCCAAGAACGTCATCCACAAGAACAAGGCGTCCCGCAAGAAGGCCCGCCTTGCCAAGCGGCTTCAGAACGTCTCCGTGCCCGCCCCGGCCAAGAAGGGCTCCAAGAAGTCCTGATCCGGGCAACTTCTCCTTCACAACAGACGGTCCCCCGGGTCCGTCTGTTGTCATCTTCGGCGGATCTATGAAAATTCCGTGAGGGGTCCGCGAACGGGGACGGAGATACCACGTCTGGACTGAATTCTCGGGCTCGACTTCAAAAGCTCGAATCCGATTGTGTTTGTCCCGGGGCATCTGGTATAACTCAGCACGCTGCTCACCCGATTCTAAGGAGGAACGATGAAGTCGTTCGAGAGGCTCAAGGCCTTCTTCAGGGAACTGCTAGCCAGCGGCATCGAGGTCGAAGCCGGCTCCCGCAAGTTCCTGGTTGCCACGCCTGAGGCGCTGTCCAAGCTGCGCCGCAACGAGCGCGACTCGCTCGTGCTCAAGGCGGTCCAGCTCAGTCAGACCCGCCGAAAGAAGACCCGCGCCATCCAGCCCAAGCCGGTCAATCTGAAGGTCGACCTGAGGCGGATCCTGCAGCAGTTGCAAGCTGCTCCCACGGGTCTGCGCATGCAACAGATCGCCGATCTGATGAAGGTTCCCTGGCAGGGCCTCATCGCCGCTCTTCGCCACTTGAAGCGCGAAAGCAAGGTGCGCGAGAGCAACGGTTTCTACTTCCTGCCTGGCCGCCGGCCGCCCGTAGCCAAGGCCAAGCCGGTCAAGAAAGCCGTCAAGAAGAAGGTCCGCGCGCGCCGCGCCGCCAGCGTCCGAGGCGCTCAGACCTGCACGTACGAAGACTGCTCCAAGCCGCACTACGCCAAGGGCCTCTGCAACAATCACTACAACATCGAGCGCCGTCGCGCTGCCTCCGGCATCGACTTCGATCCGGAAACCGAGCAGAGCCGCCGCAAGGCTTACCGGCTGACCATTCTCAATGCGCTGCGCGAGCGGCAAGCTCTACGTTCCCGTCGAGGACGAGGACGGCTTGGAGCTGCAGGACGACTGACCGCGGCCAACCGCGGATCCTGGTATCCCGGCACCGCCCCAACGGGCGGTGTCTCGTTTCCCCTCCCATGCAACTCCTCCCGGCCCGCGAACGTAGGTAGAGAAGACCGTCTTCAGGAGAGTTCCATGATTCTTTCATTGCGTCGCAAATTAACCCTGCTCACTCTCTCGGCCGTCCTGGCCGCGTCGCCTGTTGTGTACGCGCAGGAGCCGAACTTCGACGATCTGCCCGACAACGCTCGGGAAAACCAGCTCGTGGCCGCCATCCGCGCGCTCACGCAGCGCGTAAGAGACCTCGAAAGCCGCATCAACGCCCAGGAAGTAAAGAACACTCCCTCCGCCCCGATGCGGACCCTGACGGCCAAGAGCGACGCCGGTCTCGAGAAAGTCGTCGCCGACGCCAAGGACCTGCGAGACAAGTCGCAGGGCGCCCTGGACGGCTACCACTTCGCCGACCCCAAGGACGCTCGCATCACCTACTGGAAGATCAAGAACAACCGCGAATGGCCCACGGTGACCGCGAACCTGAAGAAGTTCCGGACCTTCATGGACGCCGCGTTGCCCAGAGTGAGCGAACTGAGCGACGCCGCGCTGGCGACCTACAAGGACCTGATCGCCTGGGGCCGCGGAAAGTTCTTCTATCGCACGGGACTGGGAATGGACCAGGCCGACGTGCTGCCCATCGACTACGCCCCCGCCGTCGTGCCCCTGCCCCCGGACCCGAACGCCGGACAGTAATCGCAAGCCAGAGTCCCCAGGATCGAGGCGGTTGCGTAACCGTCCGTCCTGAACCTGCCGAAGGACAGGCTCAGAGCCAACCGGGCGGTGTTCTTCGAACCCGGACTCTCGAGCCTGAAGCCTTCCACCCTGGCAGCCCAAACCGGCGGGTGGTAACTTAGGTTGTGATAGGCTGGACGCACAAATGGAAGCGGGGAGCGAAAGCATCATCTGTCGGGTTTGCGGTGACGAGCTCGGCACCGAGGCGGTTGTCGCCTGCCGTTCTTGCGGCACGCCGCATCACAAGGATTGCTGGGATTTCACCAACCTCTGCAGCGTCTACGGGTGCGGCGAGAACCGCTTCGTCGCCTTCGCGCGGCAGGAGCCCCTGGAGGCCGGTCATATCGGAAGGCCTGAGGAAGTCCTGGCCATTGACGAGGACACGCCTATCCCGGCGGCCTATGCACGGCGGCGCGATCTCTTCCCGTCGCCAACCTACTTCGCCGTTCTGGCCTATAACAACAGCATCACGGGGCTGAAGCTTTTCGGCACGGGGCTCTTCATCTGGGTGACCAGCTGGATGCTCTCGAAGGTCATTCAGCCGTTCCTGTTCTTCTCCGTCGCCGGAAGCGTGCTGCTCCTGCTGGCGCCTATCTACTGGATCGCCGCCAGCGTGCTCGGCATCATCGCCGTCGCCACGGGATTGGTCGAGGGTCGGGTGGAGCGCAAGGCCGTTTACGGCTGCCTCGTGGGAAGCTTCGTCCCTATCCTCGTCAGCCTCTACGCCGACCTGGGTCCCCTGGTCCTGGGCGGCGCCGCGATGCTCTTCGCCGGCAGCTTCTTTTTCCAGCTGCTGCGCAACGCCGTTCACGAAAAGTTCGGGCAGTAGGAGAGGCGAGCCGGGGGGCGGGGGGCTTGGGGCGGCCGGCGCGAGCACGGTCATCGCCCCCGGCGCCCTTCCATGCTATCCTGCTCCGGTTCCCCTGACCCATGATCGCCCTCGTACACGGACAGATCGTCGAGAAGACCCCGGCAGGGGTCATCGTCGACGCCCAAGGCGTCGGATACGAAATCTGTGTTCCGACAAGCGTGCTGGCGAAGATCGGCGAACCGGGCGACCTGGTTCGGCTGCGTACCTTCCTCGAAGTGAAGGAAGATTCGCTTACGCTGTACGGATTCTTGGAGCGCGCCGAGCTCGAGATCTTCCGACTGCTGACGTCCGTCAGCGGCATCGGGCCGCGCATTGCGATGTCGGTGCTGTCTAGCATGACCCCGCAGCAGGTGCTGGAAGCGCTGACACGCGACGATGCGTCGGCCTTCGGCCGGGTCCGCGGCATCGGCAAGAAGCTCGCCTCCAAGCTGGTTTTCGAGCTGCGCGAGAAAGTGACCAACTTGCCCGCGTCGCTGCCTCCGACTGTGGGTGCCCGGGCCGCCGGCGTCTGGTCCGAGGTGTCCGAAGCTCTCCGCAGCCTCGGGTACAAGGACCTGGAGATCAGTGAATCGCTGAACTGGGTTGGAAAGGAACTTCCGGCCGAGCAGGCCTCCGATGTGACCCTGGTGCTGAAGAAGGCTCTCGCCTACTTCCAGATGCCGGCGGCACGCTAGCCGGCGGGGCCACGAGCCCAGCCGCGACCCCAAGAGCCGATCCGCATGACCCGATTCGACTGGCAGCTGAACTTTCTCTCCGTGTACGCCTGCCGGAAAAAGGACAGCGGCCACGGCATGTCTGCGCGGGCACTCGCGAGCTTGAAAAGCAGCATCCCGGAGGAGGATCAGGTGCTCGAACGTCTGGTCGACGGCCTGCTACTGGCGGCCTTCAAGAAGAAACCCGACATCAGTCCCACCTCGGCCTGCAAGGCCTACCGATTCCTTCAGACCGACAGCGGGCGCGCGGACCAGAAGCTGCTAGTCGCAGGCCTGGAGACCGAAGATCTCGGAATGTTCGAGGAAGTGACGAGCGACCTGGCGTCTCGTTACTCCGACCTGCCGGAGGCCAATCCGGCCCTGCTGGTCTTCGTGCGCGCGCGCATTACCACGCCGGCCGATGTGATCCTCCCATTCTTCGTGATGTTCGCCTGCGACTTCGACGAAGTGAGCGTGCTCACCGGCGAGAAGAGCGGCATTTTGGAGCAGGTGGGGGAGGCGGTCGGCCACAGGCTTCGCAAGTGCTTCGTCTATCCTCTCCTGGACGCCGGCGTGCAGGACGTGGACCGGCTGCTGCTCTACCAGGCATCGTCGTCTGAAGGCTTCGACGAGACGGTGGCCCTCGAGGTGCCCAAGACTACTCCCGAGCTGGTCACGGAGCAGCTGAGGAAGGCGCTCGACCAGCGCGACGGGAAGCAGGACTACGAGCAGTACTTCCGCGAACCGCCGCCCCCGGCCCGCCAGCTCTTCGGCGAGGAACGCTACATCAGCCTCGAGCACCTGCTGCCGATGGAGGAGGCCAAGCACATCAGCGACCTCACCTTCCAGGCCTCCAAGGACAAGTTCGACAAGGAAATCAAACTGCGCATCGCGATCGACGACTTCGGCCGTTTCGAGGCCCGGCTGGACCGATTGAACCGCGACTTCTTCTTCGCACGACGCGGTGAGGACAAGTACCTGATCGTGAAGGCCGAGAAGTTCGTGACCAAGGACCAGCTGAGCGCCGTGGAGTTCATGGATGTCGAGGAGCTCGAAAAAGTCCTGAGCAAGATGCTGGACTAGGGAGGGACCATGTCACCTGAGAAGATCGGGATCTTCACGGCCGCTCTCTTTGCGGGCAAGAACCTCAAGAGGCTTGGAATCCTGCTGGCCGTGGCCGCGTTCGTGGGGCACGGCGGCGGCTGGATGCTGGCCAAGATCGCGCTGCTGGTCTACGCGATCTCGGTCATCAAAACCGCCGCCGATCCCGCGTTCGGCCGGGCGGCGCTCGATGAAGCTGCCTATGTTCGGGGCGAGCGCCGCACCCTGCCGGCGGCTGCCGGCCAGTCGGCGACGTCACTGAAGGGCAAGTACCTGGACATGCAGCGCCGGGCGCGAACGGCCTTGGGCGAGGTTGGGCGCAAGCTCGACACGATGAAGGACCCATTCGCCAAGGAACAGTTTGGGAGCCTGCGGCCACAGGTGGAAGCGATGGTTCAGCGTATCGAGGCGCTCTGCTCCACCGCGCAGGAGATGAGCCAGTCGTCGCTCGACGAGCACGCCGTCGCCACCGAAGTGGCCGAGCTGGAGATGAAGGCTCAGGATGCCGCCGACGAGCAAGTGCGCCGCCACTACCTCGACGCGGCGGAGCAGAAGCGAAAGATCCTCGAGAATGCCGATTGGATGAAGCAGAATGCGGCACGCCTGGAAGCCGAGTTGGTCAGCTTGACCGGCACCCTGGAGCGGCTGCAGTCCGACGTCGGTCGCGTTGCCGCGGCGGCGCTGGCCGGCGGCGACGAAGCCGAGTCGCGGCGCGAGACCACCGACATATCACAGCAACTCTCTTCGCTCGTGACCACCGTGGACGAGTTGGAGAAGCTTCGCGAAGAAGACCGCCGCGGACGCTCTCGGGCGAGAGTCTAGCGATTGATTTGTGGTAAATAGGAAGTAAGCGCGCCGCGCAATCTGGTCGGGTCACGGGAGGAGTGCCGATGGGGTTCTGGGAGAGAATCCGAAGAGTCTTCGCCGCCAACATAAACTCGCTCCTCGACAAGGCCGAGGATCCGGAGCTGGTCCTCAAGCAAACTATCGAGGACATGCGCGAGGACTTCAACCGCACCAAGGGGTACGTGGCCGAAGCGATGGTGCAGCTCAAGCGGCTGGAGAAGGACGCCGAGAAACACGAGAAGTTGTCCTCGGGCTACCTCGGAAAAGCCAAGCAGCTGCTTGCAGGCGGCGACGCCAACGAGTTCATCGCCAAGGAGGCGCTGCAGCGCAAGAAGGAAGAAGACCAGATTGCCGTGCAGTACCGAGCCTCGGCGGACCGGCAGCGCCAGTCCGTGGAGCAGCTCAAGGCGAACCTCAGGGGGATGGAGCGCAAGATCGCCGAAGCCGAACGCCGCAAGAGCCTGCTGACCGCGGAGCTGCGCGTGGCCGAAACCCGCCAGCGCATCGCCGATATCACGTCGACAGCGCACCAACTCCCGTCTAGCGAGCCGTACGAGGCCTTTCGCCGGGTAAGCGAAAAAATCGAGGACATGTCGCTGCGGGCCGAGGTTGCCCACGAGCTTTCCGCCGGGCCATCGGCCGTGACGCCGCTGCTGATCGAGGATGTCAGCTTCGGAAGCGACGTGGAATCGGAATACGAAAAATTGAAGGCCGAGCTGGCCAAAAAGTAGGGAGACGCCCGGAAAGGGCATGCAAGTCGTCGGCAAGAGACTGGGGCGCTACCTTGTCCTGGCAGATGTAGGCCAGGGAGCGATGGCGTGCGTCTACAAGGCTCGCGACGAGGAGACCGGGCGCGTCGTGGCGCTGAAAATCCTCCCGGGCCAGGTCACGCGCGACGCCGAACGGTTGCGACGTTTCAAGCGGGAGTATCGGATCTTGGCCGAGTTGGATCACCCAAACATCATCCACATCTACGACGCCGACGAGGCCGAAGGGCTGAACTTCTATACGATGCAGTACTTGGAGCACCCGACGTTGAAGAAAGTGATCGCCCAGCATGTCCAGGAAGAGGAGCGAACCGTGCCCGTCTCGCGCGCGACCGCGATCTTGGCGAATCTGCTCCGGGGACTTCAGTACATCCACTCCAAGAGTGTCGTTCACCGCGACATCAAGCCGGCCAACTGCTACATCCCCGAAAACGATCAGACGATCCTGGCCGATTTCGGTCTCGTGAAGGCAACGGCCATGACGGCGATCACGATGGCGCCCTCCTTCATCGGGACGCCCGAGTATGCCTCGCCGGAGCAAATTATGGTCGACAAGTCGGTCGACGCCCGCTCGGACCTCTACCAGGCGGGCCTGTTGCTCTATGAGATGGTCGCCGGGCGATTGCCGTTCTCCAACGATCTGGAGGGCATCATCAGCGAGAAGTGCTTGCAGGACAGTGTGAAGCCACCGCGCTCATTCAACCCCGCGCTGCCGGGCGCTCTGGAAACGATGGTCCTCAAGGCGACCGCGCGTGAAGCGACCCAGCGATATCAGACAGCCGGCGAGATGCTCGGAGCGCTAGAGGGGCTGAGCTAGTCCGGACAAAAGGAAGCGGGGAAGGGAGCTTGCGTTCCCTTCCCCGCAGTTTTGCCTTAGTCATTGGTTCCCGAGGGAACCGACGGCCATAAGCGCTTACTTCGCGGGGGCCGTGGTGCCGGACGTGCTGGACGTGCTGGCGGTGCTGGCCGCGGAAGCGGGGGCCTTGGTCTCGGCAGACTTGCCGGCATCAGCCTTGCCAGCCTCCTGGCTGAAAACCACGCTGGAGCCCAGGGTCAACATCGCAGCCATCGACAGATACAGAGCGAGACGCATTCTTGCTTCTCCTATTAGGTCACAGGTTACCGGTAACTAACTACCAACTACGTTTCGTGTTCCGTGGAGTTTCTTTTCCGTGAGTGCGGTTACTATCGCTAGCGTGTCCTCCTTGCGGAGGGCGTCTTCACCGGTCTGCCCGAGGTTGGATACCGGACCGCCGGGAAGGTTACGGCCATGATAGAAAAAAACTTGTCCAGAATCAACCCGAATCTTTCCAGCCTCGATTTATCTCCTCGAGAAGCACCGAAGCCGTCTCCTCCTGAAGGCCCAGCTCGGAGAGCAACCGCGCGAGCATCCGGGCGTCCCGATCGCCGAACAGCTCCGGATGAAACTTCTTCAGGTTGAGAAGATAACAAGCCCCGACAATGGCAGAGACCCGCTTGTCCTGCACCAGGCGCCGATCGTCGGAGTAGAAGTTCTCGAGGATGAAGCTGGAAATGTCGTCCATCGCTGGGCTCCGAGGGATTCTACAACAAGTCTCCCCTCTTTCCGGCAACCTGCCTGTATAGTCTTCTGCGGCTCGCCCGTAACCATGCACCCGGCCCCCGGCCTCGGCCAAAATCCATGATCGACCTGTTCGACAAGAACTTCCTGAAGACCCTGCGGATGCTGAATCTGATCACGCGGAAGTACTTCAAGCGCGAGCGCATGGGGGTGCGGCGGACCCGAAATCGGGGCAGCAGCCAGGAGTTCTCGGACTACAAGGAATACGATCCGGGAGACGACTTGCGTTTTCTCGACTGGAACATCTACGGCCGGCTGGACCGGATGTTCGTCAAACTCTTCTACAGTGAGGAAGCGCTCAACGTCTACGTGCTGCTCGACACGTCGGCCTCGATGAAGTTCGGGAGCCCGAGCAAGCTCGATTATGCCCGCCGTGTGGCCGCGGCGGCGGCCTACATCGGCCTGTCACGGCACGACAGAGTGATGGCGATCCCATTTTCCTCCGGGATGGGCGACAACATCCTGCGTGGCAACAGGCCCGGCCAGGCACTCGCGTTCTTCCGCTTTCTGGAAAAACTGGAGCCCGGTGCCATCGGAGACCTCCAGAAGACGGCCGCCGAGTTCGTCCTGCGGTACAAGAAGCCCGGCGTGGTGTTCCTCATCAGCGATTTCCTGTTCGAAAAAGGAGTCGAGGAGGCCCTTCACCTGCTGAACTTCCATCGTTACGAGGTGAACTGCATCCAGTTGATGGACCCGGCCGAGGAGGAGCCCCGCCTCTCGGGCCTGTGCCACCTCATCGACTCCGAGGAC
>JACQFU010000253.1 GCA_016199905.1 Candidatus Wallbacteria bacterium | reverse complement strand
CCCCGATGCCCAGCAACATGGGCATCATTCCCATCTGGAAGCCACCTCCAGCAGTTCAGCCGGCTCGTTGTCCACGGAGCGAAAGCCAAGCGCGCTCACCATGCGGCGCTCTCCTCGTCCTTCGACATGAAGATACGGGCCGGCAAGACGATTCCCTCTTCCTGGAACTTGTGCATGAACTTGGGCCGGATGCCCGTCGGCTTGAGCCGGCCGAGGATCTTTCCTCGCTCGTCGACACCGGTTTGCTCGAAGCGAAAAATGTCCTGGAGCACCACCAGATCACCCTCGATGCCGGCGACCTCGGTGATGTGCGTGATCTTGCGACTGCCGTCGCGAAGGCGGTTTTGCTGGACGATCAAGTCGATGGCGCTCGCGATCTGCTCGCGGATTGCCTTGGACGGCAGGTCCATTCCAGCCATCATCACCATCGTCTCTAGCCGGGCGATCATGTCTCGCGGGCTGTTGGCGTGACCGGTCGTCAGCGAGCCGTCGTGACCGGTATTCATCGCTTGCAACATGTCGAGAGCCTCGCCTCCGCGGATCTCGCCGACGATGATCCGCTCGGGCCGCATACGCAGGCAGTTGCGCACCAGGTCGCGGATGCTGATCTCGCCCTTGCCTTCGATGTTGGGCGGACGCGTTTCCATGCTCACCACGTGTTCCTGGCGCAGCTGTAGCTCGGCGGCGTCCTCGACCGTGATGATGCGTTCGTCGGGCGGGATGAAACTCGAAAGGATGTTGAGCGTGGTCGTCTTGCCGGAGCCGGTTCCGCCGCTGACCAGCACGTTGAGCCGCACGCGCACGCAGGCCGCCAGAAAATCGCACATCTCCTCGGTGAGCGTGCCGTACTTGATCAGGTCCTTCGGGGTGAGCTGATCCTTCTTGAACTTGCGGATGGTGAGCACCGGGCCGCAAAGCGCGAGCGGGGGAATGATCGCGTTGACGCGGCTGCCGTCCTTGAGGCGGGCGTCCACCATCGGGCTCGACTCGTCGATGTGGCGCCCGAGCGGGGCGACGATTTTGTGGATGATGTGCATCACGTGGCCGTCATCGCGGAAGCGTCTTTCGGAGAGCACCAGCTTTCCGTGTCGCTCCACGTAAATCTTCTTGGGGCCGTTGACCATCACTTCGGAGATCTCGTCGTCGCGCAGGAGCATCTCGATCGGGCCCAGGCCCATCACCTCATCCACCACGTCCTGCACGAGGTTCTTGAGACCCAGGCTGGTGCGCGCCAGGTCCCGATCGGCGCCGATGGAGCCGATCAGCTCCTCGATCTTCTGCCGGACCAGCTTCTCCTTCTCTTTCTCGTCGACGTTCTTGAGCGCCTCGGTGTCGCGAGCGTCATCTTGTCGACCTTGACCAGGCCGCCCTCGAGCGCGGCCCCGGACTCCGTGGGGGCCTGCGTCGGGCTGGCGATCGTCTTGGGCTTGCCCGAAGGGGGCGGGACGGCCGGCGACGCGCCGGAAGAATCCTCTTTCTTGACGCCGGATTGGGTACCCTTCAGCCGGTCGAGCAGGGACACGTTGAGCTACCTCCAGTAATGCGAGAGCGCACTGGGGAGGCGGAGTGCGCCAGGCAGATGCCACCACCGATTATATAGCCGCGCCCGGCGAAATACAAAGCCGCACCCGATCTGCTACTCCGCCCCGAGCGCGACGTCAAACCCGGGCGCCTTGCCGGCGCCGGATCGTAGCAGGCGACCCTTCAGCGCCCGCCCTGGCCGGAGAAGATGCTGCTGAAGCGGTCGAACAGCCCGCCGCCCCCAGCCTTGGTGCCACCGGCCAGCTCCGTGGTTCGCATCTTCTGCCCGGTCACGATCTCGGCAAGCCGCAGGAACGACACGGCCAGCTCCGAGCTCGTGTCGTTGAGCATGCACGGCGTGCACTTGTTGATGGCCTCGATACAGATCCGGCCCTCTGTCGGGACCAAGGCCGAGATCTCCTTCTTCAACCCGCTCTGCACATCCTCGTAGGTGATCCCGCCGACGTTGGGCTTGCCGCGGTTGAGAACCAGGCGAATCTTGTCGGGGTTGTAGTTGAGGTTGGCCAGCAGGTCCAGGCAGAGCTTCATGTCCTTGATGGCTGAAAGCTCCAGCGTGGTCACGACGAGGATCTGCTGGCTGGCGTCGAGCACGGACAGCTCGATGTTGCGGAACATGCTCGAGGTGTCGACCAAAATGTAGTCGTACTGCTCGCGAAGCAGCATCAGGGTCTGCTCGATGTGCTCCACCTGCACGATTTCCGCGTACTCCGGCCGCGAGGGCGCCAGAAGCACCTCTACCCCGGACTGCTCGTGCGGAATCATGTAGTCCAGCACGACCGTCGAGGTCCACGGAGGCGGCTCCTCCAGAAGGCTGATGATGTTGCGACTGGGGATCAAGTTCAGCATGATCGCCACGTCGCCGAACTGCAGATCGAAGTCGACCACGGCCACCTTGTAGCCGCCGTACTTGGAAAGCGTCACGGCCAAATTGAGCAAGACGGTCGTCTTGCCGACGCCACCCTTGGTGGCGAACAGCGTGATGACTTCGCCTTCCTTCTTGCCCTTGGCCCTCTGAACCCCCGTGCCCTCCGCGGCCCCGGCAGTCGGCACCTGATACAGCTGGCGCTTGCGCTGGTCCGACTTGAAGACGCTCTTGATCGTATCGATCAGCTCGTCATTGGAGAACGGCTTGATGAGGAAGTCCCGCGCGCCGGCCTTCATCGCCTTGCGGATGAACTCCTGATCGCCCTGCACCGAGGTCAAGATCACCGAGACGCTGGGCAGCTCGCTGGTGATGATCTCCGTGGCCGTGATCCCGTCGATCACGGGCATGTTGATGTCCATGATCATCAAGTCCGGACGGCAGATCTTGGCGACGTCGATGGCCTCCTGGCCGTTCGACGCCTCTCCTACGACCTCGATAGACTCCTCGAACGACAGAAGCCGCTTGATGTTCTGGCGAAGCTCGATCTTGTCGTCGGCCAGCAGTATTCGGATGGTTTCAGCTGCCATGTCGGGGCTGCTCGGGGAACCCGGTACGTGCCGGGCAATCTCTGTGCAGAGGGCGCCTCATGCTAACACCACTCGCTCGACGGCTGCAACAGCGGATCCGGAATCTTCGCTACTTCGAGGACTCGGGGCTCACTGGGCCTGGCCGGCCATGCTGCGGTCGATCTTGTCGAAGAGATCGTCGATCTTGCGCGATACGCGGTCGATCGATTCGTCCTTGGCAGACCCGGCGGTCGCCGTGTCGCCGCCGTTCGTCGCGGTCTTTTCCTCCGGGGAAGCCGAGGCCACGAGTCCATCCGTGGCGGTGCCGCCCTGTCCGGCGCGCGCGCCCGGAACGAACGGGCTCGGGGCGCCGTCGCCGCCCAGGTCGTCGCCCCAGGCGGGTGAGGCCCCGTCCTGGGCAGGCGCAGGAATCGGCGCGGTGGTCATCAGAGGCACCTCCGACGGCTCGGCCAGCGGCGTGAATCGTTTCGCCGGCCCACGGGTCGCGATTGCCTGCGGATTGCTCGAGTCTTTGGCCTTGATGCTGGCGAAGATGGCCCTTGCCCTGGCTTGTCGCTCGGAGAGCTTGCCGTCGGCGCCCGTGGCCTTCGTGTCGACGCCGCCCGAAGCCGTTGTCAGTTGCGCGACCCGCGCCTCGGTCTCGCGGCGGGCACGGTCCAGCGCCGTGCTGGCGACCTGATTGGAATCGTCCTGGGTAGAAATGCTGGCTGCGGCGGGCTTCGCGGCGCTCCCGGTAGTGCCGGCTGCCGGCTTGGACGTCCGGGCTGCCTTCTGCCCACCCTTGTTGGCGGCGACCCGATCGGCCGCGCTCGGGCCGGAATCGCCGTACTGAGGCGAGTTGGCGAACATCTCGTCTTTTTCCACGGCGTCGAGCAGCCGCGGAGTCACGATTGCAACGGTCTCCCGCTGCTGCGTGTTCTTGGTCTTGGTTTGGAACAACCGTCCGACCCACGGCAGGTCGCCAAAGAACGGTACCTTGGTGACCGCAATCGATTCGGAGTTCTGCACCAGTCCGCTTACCACGATGTGCTGGCCGTCCCGCACCGTCACACGGGTGTCCGTGTCACGGTTGGTGGTTGCGCCGCCGCCCTGGCTGTCGCTGACGCTGATGTTGACCTTGGTGTCGATGTTCCCGCGGTGGTCGACGGTCGGAGTGATCCGCATCAGAGTGCCGAATCGGAGCAACTGGATACCCGTGACGCCCAAGCCCGCCGGAACCTGCAGCGGCACCGTGCCGCCGACGTTGATCGTTGCGTCCAGGCCGCTGCGAGTGACGACCTTGGGGCTGGCGATGAGTTTCGCCTTGTTGTTCTTGATGGCCCACTGCACCTGAACCATCAGAGGGTCGAGCCGATTGAAGCGGTTGACCGGGAACGGGAACGGAGGCCAGAAGCCATTGTGGCTGACCTCGCCGCCGGTGTGGGTGAACTGTCCGAAGGTCTGCGCGATCGGCACTTCCAGGAAGTTGATGGTGTTCGGATTGGCGACGGCGTTGGGCGAGGGAAAATCGCTGCCCGGCTGGGTCACGCCCGCAGGGTTGGTGCCCCACTTGAAGTCGAACGCACGGCTGGTGTCGGCGTTCATATCGAGCAGCAACGCCTCCACGAGAACCTGCACCGGCTTTACGATCTCGATGTGGTTGATGACGACCGCGGACTGCTGGTTCCCCAGCGAGGCGTTGAAGAACGCCCTGGTGATCTCGTCGGCCTTCGACTTGTCCTGCTCGTCGTCGACTGTGCCCTCCAGCAACACCATCACCGTCGCCGGCGGAGCCGCCGTCGGAACGCCCGCCGCCTGCGCCGGCTGACCGGACCCGGTAGAGCCGCTGGCTCCCGTGCCTCCGATGCCCGCCGACATCGCCGGGTTGTTGGCCGAAACGTAGAGCGGAGGCGTCACGGAGATACCCGGCTGCTGCGGGGCAGGCGTCGCCGGCAATCCAAGTGCCGGCGCCAACTGAGCTGCGCTGGCCTGCAAAGCCGTGTTCACGATCGTGATCTTCACGTCCGGGAGGTTCAGCAACTTGATCAGGGCCTCCTTCGGATCGACCGACACGCCTTCGACCTCGATGAGGTTGAGGATCTGCCCGCCGTAGAGCCCCGAGATATCCGTCGCGTACTGCTTCTCCGAACCGTTGCGCACCTTTCCCCGCAGGATGATGCGGTTGTTGATGAACTCCACCCCTATGTTCGGCAAGTTGATGTCCTTCTGGATCTGCTCGGCGATCGAGGTCTCTTCCGACCGCCCGATCACCACGATTCGGATCTCCTTGCGGCCGTCCTTGTCCCAGAAGTAGGCCGAAGTTCGGCCGCCGACGCCTGTCTGGTTCGGAAGCACCATCACTTCGTCGGGCGAGACGATGACCACGTCGGCCACCTGCTGGTTGGTGATAGAGATTCGCTTCAGGCCCTCTACCTTGATGATTTTCGACTCGTTCGGATAAAGCCTGAGCAGGTCGGGAATGCGTTCGCCGTGCCCGTTGACTCGCGTAGCGCGGGACATCGCTTCCTCGCGCAAATTGACGGCGCCGGTCACCTCTTCGGGAGCGGGCGCTGTGAGCGCCGGCAGGCTCCGCGAGGCCGAGGTCGTCACCCCACCCGAAACTGCGCTGCCCGTGGCGGCCGCAGTTCCGGCACGCGATGCGGTGTCGGCCCGCTCGACGGCGCGCCCGGAGGCGGCGCCCGCCGCGGGCTTGGCCTGGGCCATCAGTGTGGGAGCCGACATGGACCGGCGCGGCTTGCGCGCCCGCGGCGCTGCCTCGATCGGCGCGCACGCCGCGAGCAGAACCAAGAGGGCCAGTGTCAGGGTGCTACCTTTGGTAACCATGACGACCTCCGATGGGTGGGAGAAAGTGCTACGTCTCATGGGCGGGCAAATCAGTTGCTGCGGCTAGTGCTTCGGCGAGGGCGCCTTCGCGGGCGACAGGGAAGCGGGAGCGGGAGTCGGTGCGGGGGCCGGAACCAGCTGGCCGGGAGCGCCCGGAGGCGTCGCCGTGGGCGTCACGGCGGACGCCGTACCTGTCACGCCGGGGGCCGGGGGAGTGCTGGTGACCAGCGGAGTCAGGCCGACTGCCTGCATCTCCTTGGACTTGTATCGGATAACCTCCACCATCTGCACGGGGGGAGGGCCCTGCGGCTGGCCGGGCTGCCCGGGCTGGGCGCCGGGCTGACCCGGGGCAGGCTCCCGGCCGGGGGGCATCGTGTACATGGTCTGATCGACGGGCGCGATCGGCGTGTCCGCCGAATCCGGATGCACGATCTCCAGGCTCAGGGAGGTGTTCTGCGCTGCCATCAGCAGCTTCTCGCCCTCCTGCGGATCGAGCTCGAAGGTGACCGACTGGATGCCGTCGATCTGCTGGAAGCCCTGATCCTTGGCCGGCTCGTTCTCCTTGCCCGGCTCGGTCGACTTGACGGGGCTCTTGGTCCCGCCTTTCTCGATGATGTGCTTGTCGTTGATAGCCAGGATCTTCTTGTGGGACAGCACGCGGCGCGTGAGCGTCCCGGTGCCCGAGCGGAACGTCCCCAGAACATCCACGGTCATCCCCGGGTTCACGTAGCCGCCGACGGCCCGGTCCGTGGTGATCGGGATCGAGACCGCCCGCTTGCCGCGCGAGATGACGTAGGCCAGCCCCACGTCGGCGCTGGTCGATTCGCCCAGGCGCACCTTGAGGATCTGCTCCTTCTCGAAGATCTTGACCAGCGAGAAGTGATCCAGCACGTCCTTGACGCTCGTAGCCGCGTCGCTGTGCCGGAGGCTCGCCGGGATCTTTGCCACGTCGATCATCTCCGGCTTGATCTTGGTCTGCTTGGGAATTGTGACCTTCGCCACCACGGCGTCGAGGAAGTCCTCCACCGCCGCCGGCGGACCGCCTGGAGTGCCGGGCTTCGGTCCGTCGCTTCCGGCCGGTCCCTGGGGAGGGGCGGTGGGCTCGGGGCCCGACATCATGAACTGTGCCAGCATCACGAGGAAAATCATGCCCCCCGCGATCATCATTGCCCGCCTGGTCTTGCGATTCACCGTCCAGCACCTCCCGGACCGGCTGACAGCTCGGCGACTGGCACGCCCAGCTCCTCGAGCGCCTCGTAGAGGGTCCGTACCGGCAGACCCACGACGTTGAAGTAACAGCCCTCGATCCGCCTCACGAACAGCGAGGCCAGACCCTGGATGCCGTAGGCGCCTGCCTTGTCAACGTACTCGCCGGTGGCCAGGTACCACTCGATCTCTCCGGTGGTCATCGGCGCAAACTCGACGCTCGTGCGGCAGGCCCGCTCGACCGATCGACCGTCGCCGGCCTTCAGGCAGAGCCCGCTCAACACCTGATGCTCCGAACCTTGCAAGCTGCGGAGCATCGCGTGCGCCTCAAAGCTGTTTCCCGGTTTCGACAAAACGATACCATCCTTCACAACGATTGTATCGACACCCAGAAACAGAATCCTTACCGGATCCTCCTTGCTTTCAGCACAAATGATCGAACTTGCGGCCAGCGCCTTCCTGCGAGCGTTCTCCAGGCAAAGCGCCTCCGGCGGCAGCCCCTTCGAACGCGCCTCGACGGCCGACAATTCTTCGCACTGAGGGCTCGCCAGGGCGAACTCGAAACCGAGCGCAGAGAGGATCTCCCGGCGCCGCGGCGACGTGGAGGCGAGGACCAGGCGGGTCATGGAAGGAAGGATTACTCCTTCCGGCTCACTGCGGTACTTCCAACTGGTGCTTTCGGAACACCTGTTCCAAGAAGCCCTCCAGGGTCAGGTCGCTCACGTTGCGGCCGCTGCCGAAGCGAACCGTCAGCGTGCGCGACTCGGCCTCGGCCTTGCCAATGACGATCATCAGCGGGACCCGGGCCAGCTGGGCCTCGCGGATCTTGTAGCCGATCTTCTCGTTGCGCAGATCTTCCTCGACGCGCACGCCGGACTCCAGCAGCGCGCGCCCGACTTGGTGGCCGTACTCGTTCTGGTCGCTCGTCACCGTCATCACGATGGCTTGCACGGGCGCAAGCCACAGCGGGAACTTGCCGGCGTAGTGTTCGATGAGGATGCCGAGGAATCGCTCGAAGCTGCCGAACGCGGCGCGGTGGATCATCACCGGCCGGTGCTTGGAGTTGTCGCTGCCGACGAACTCCAGGTCGAAGCGCTCGGGCATCGAGAAGTCGAGTTGCACGGTGCCGCACTGCCACGAGCGGCCGATGCAGTCCTTGATGTGGAAGTCGATCTTCGGGCCGTAGAAAGCACCGTCGCCGGGGTTGATGGCGTGCTCGGGCAGTTCCATCCCCAGGTGTTCCTTGACGCGTTCCCGCGCCAGCACCAGCGCCTGGGACAGCGCCGCCTCGGCCTTGTCCCACATCTCGTCGCTGCCCACGCGCTTTGCGGGCCTCGTCGAAAGCTCGATCCGGAAACCGCTGAAGCCGAACGTCCGGTAGGTGCTCAGGATGAGCTCGATGACGCCCAGGACCTCGTCCTGGATCTGGTCCGGGGCGCAGTAGATGTGCGCGTCGTCGATGGCGAACGTGCGGACGCGGAACAGCCCGTGCATCACACCGGAGAGCTCGTGGCGATGGACCCGGCCCGGCTCCATCATCCGGATGGGCAGGTCCCGGTAGGAATGCGCGCGGTTCTTGTAGATCAGGCAGTGGCCGGGACAGTTCATCGGCTTGATGGCGTACCCTTCGCCCTCGATGTCGACGAAGTACATGTTCTCCTTGTAGTTGTCCCAGTGGCCGCTGCGGTGCCAGAGCTGTTCGTTGAGGACCAGCGGAGTCGTCACCTCGATGTAGCCGCGCTTGCGGTGCTCGGCGCGCCAGAAGTCGAGCAGTGTCTGGTAGAGGGTCGTCCCCTTGGCGTGAAAAAAGGGGAAGCCCGGCCCTTCGAGATGGAAGCTGAAGAGGTCCATCTCCTTGCCGATCTTGCGATGGTCGCGCTTCTTGGCCTCCTCGACGAGGTCGAGATGGGCCTGCAGTTCCTCCCTGGAGGCGAAGGCCGTGCCGTAGACGCGTTGCAGCTGCCGGTTCTTGGCGTCGCCCTTCCAGTAAGCGCCGGCGACCGAGAGCAGCTTGAAGTTCTTGAGCACGCCCGTTCGGGGAAGATGGGGGCCGCGGCACATGTCGACGAAGTTGCCCATCCGGTAGAAGCTCACCGTCGGGTCGGCGAAGCCCTCGATCAGCTCGACCTTGAGAGGTTCCTGTTCCTTTTCCATCAGGGCGCGGGCAGCCTCGTGGGAGTACTCCTCGCGCACGACGGGGGCGTCCTCGGCGATCACCTTGTCCATCTCCCGGGAGATGCGGTCGAGGTCGTCCTCGGTGATGGCGGACGGGAGGCCGAAGTCGTAATAGAAGCCGTTGTCGATGACGGGGCCGACGCCCAGCGCCGTGCCCGGGTAGAGACGCTTCACGGCGGCGGCCATGATGTGCGTCATCGTGTGGCGGAAGATTTCGGGAGCGTCCTTGGATTTGAGGGTGACGATCTCCAGGGAGCAGTCGGCCCTGAGGGGTCGCGAGAGGTCGACCAGAACGCCGTCGATCTTGGCACCGATGGCGGCTTTGGCCAGGCCCTTTCCGATTCCGAGGGCTATCTCGGCCGATGTCGTCCCGGCGGGCGCCGAGCGCTTGCTGCCGTCGGGCAGCGTGATCTGGATGGAGTTGGCTTCGCTCATCTCTGGGGTCCCTTCCTGTTTCGAGTTGTTTTATCCAAAGGGTCCGGTGACTGTATTGGCTCGATTCAGTCTATCCGGACGAACCGATGCTTGCCCAGCTGCACGACCATCCCGGTCCGCGGGGCGATCTCGGCCTTGTCGTCGGTTGCCTTCTCGCCGTCTACCTTCACCGCGCCGGCCGCGATCTGCCGCCGGGCGTCGTTGCCGCTGACGCCGAAGAGCCGCGTGACCAGCTTCACGATCCAGACGGGCGCCTCGCCCAGCTCTGCCAGCGCCGCAGTCGGCATGTTCTCGGGGGCCTCGTGCTTGCGGTGCACGCGCGCGAACTGCTCGGCCCCTCGTCGCGCGCCCGCCTCTCCGTGATAGGTCGACACGATCCGGGCCGCCAGCTCCTCCTTCACCCTCATTGGATGAAGTCGGTCTTCCGCAACCTCGCGCTTCATCTCCTCCACCCTTGCGGC
>JACQFU010000252.1 GCA_016199905.1 Candidatus Wallbacteria bacterium | reverse complement strand
GAATCCTTTTTCAGGCCGCTCTTCCAGACCTCGAACGTATACGTGGTCACGGTCGTTGGGCCGACCGTCCATGGTGTGGACTCGAAGTGGACCAGGTACGATCCCTGTCCCGCGCTTGATGGCGTACCGACATTGCGCGTTCTATTACTCGGGATTTGGTTCACCACCACAGTCGCAAAATTGTATCCGGCGCCAGCAGTGGTGCGAACCAGGCCTCCCACTGAGATCGCCGGAATCACCGGCAGCGTCGTCACTGTCAACGCGGCGGTCGACACGGCCGTCCCTCCGGCCGGGCCGGTGGCCGTGAGCGTGACGGTGTGACTCCCGACGCCGAAGCTGGTCATGACGAGCGTCGGACCCGTGCCCAGGAGTTGCGTGTTCTCGGACCACCGGAACTTCTCGGACAGGAGGGGGCCGAGAATCACGTCGGCTCCCGTTGCCGCAAGTGTGATCGCGCTCCCAACGTTGAACGCAGAGCCCGCCTCCGGAGCGAGAATCTGGATCCTCGGCGCCCGCTTGACCACGGTCGCCGTGATGGTCACGGTAGTCGGATTGCCCTGGAAATCGTTGATCTGGTAGCTGAACGTGTGGACACCGTTGGTGAGGGCGGTCGTCTCGAACATCGAAGCGCCCGACACAAGAGTGCCCTGCAGGTTGGAGTTCCAGACGGCCCCAGCCTCGGGGTATGGGCCCTGTGCGGCGTTGGAACCTAACCCCTCGAGGATGACGGGCAACCCCGTCTCGAACACAGCGCCGGAAGTTGGAGACAGGATGTAGACACCGGCCGTTGGCGCGACGATCGTCCCCGTGACGATCGCGGACCCGGTGGTTGCATAGGCGCTCACCGCGGCCAGCGAGAGCACGTGCCGGCCCAGCAGCAAGGTCGTCGTGGAGGTCGTGGCACCCGTGGCCACTCTCCCGTTCTTGAGCGTGCCCCAGACAATGTTAGTCGAACTGATCGGCGAGCTGTCGGGCATGGTCACGGTTCCGGTCAGATCCACCGATGTCCCCACGACACGCCAGAAGCCGACCGGGGGCGAGGTGATCGTCACGGCTGGCGCCGGCGCCAGCACAACGAACGTCTTGTCCGCAGTGCCTGTTCCACCATAGGTGTTCGTGGCCTGTAACGTCAGGTGATGCGAGCCGATCGATGGCGTCGTCGTCACGGACGTTCCATGTCCGAGGACACCGTCGATCGCGCTGCGCCAGGTCAGCGAGTTTCCGGTGTAAGAGAGCCCGAGTGCATCGGATGCGCTGCCACCCAGCGTCACCGACGCCGGATACTGGAACGTGAGGGTGGTCGGGGAACTGATCGCCGGCACCGGCTTGGGTGCCGCGATAGTCAGCGGCAAGAATCCCACTCCCGTCACTCCCGCGCTGTTCTTCACTGACCCCTGGATGTAGTGCAGCCCGACAGCTAGTGTCGTTGTACTGAACTGCCCGATCCCCAGAGCTCCTTGCAGATTGGAGGAAACGAGAATCTGCCCGGAGCTGATGGTGCCGTCGACCAGGTCCCACGCGCTGGGTGTAAACGTGACCGATTGGGTCGCCAACACCGACGAGGCGGCCACAGGAGACGCAAATGCCACCTCAGGCGCTGACGGTTCTCGCGGTACGACCTGGACGCCGGTTACCTGGTCCAGGACCTGCGCCGACGATGTCGTGACTTTGACCGTGAATGGAATCGTCGCCGGAAGAGTGGTCCAGTCGAGACCGGCCGCGGTCTGCAGCTTGACCACCACGTAGTGGTTGGTCGTTGGCAAGCTGACTGAAATTGCCCCGGACTGGATCGAAACCGCCGACTGAGACAGCACGGCCAGACTCGAAGCATCGAGGACCGTCTGCGTCGAGTAGAACGAAACTGCCTGTCCCTGGTAGACGAACTGCGTTACCAGGTCGGTTGTTCCGCTCGTCGCGATTGTCGCGGTCAGCGCAAAGTCCGTGGCGTAGGCTGGCCCCAGGATAGTGTGCTGCAGACCGTCGAGCAGCGGAAACGTCTGAGTCGTGACCGGCTTTCGCTCGCGGCTGATGTCTACGATTTCACCCGCGGCGAAACCGACACGTGTCAGAAGTAGACAGAGAAGGATCGAGACGCCGGTAGCCCGCCTGCTGCCTGCTGCCTGCTGCCTGCTGGGTCAGGGCATGTCCCACCACATCGCCCCCCTTTCGCGTGCTAGCGCACGCTCATCGCGTACCTAACGGTTACCTCAAGTATACTCGGTCATCAAACCGGTTGTCAAATGTTTCGAGTCCTTCCAATTCCGGCCCCATCGACGCGCTTCGTCGGGGTGTATGTTCTCTGCCTGGATGAGGCCAAAATCCTGTGGTGGCACGGGTTTCCGTGCCCGCGCTGGGCGGGCAGGGACGCCCGCCCCACCAGCGCTCTTGCAGGTTGCCCAGGCACAGAACATGCACCCCTTCGTCGTAAGCTCTTGACTGGAAAGAGACTTTGAGAAGTAGTCGCTCTTCCCTCCTATCTCGCCGCTTGCAACGCCTCCAGCTTCTGGAACGCGTCACGGTAGTTGACGTTGTTGCGGCAGATGAAGTTGTACATCCGCAGCGCTTCCTTCTCGCGATGCTCTTTCGTGTAGAGGCCCGCCATCTCGTAACAGAGCGCCGGCAGAAACTCGTCGGGCAGCTGGTCGTAGACGTCCATCCGCTTGAAGACGCGGATCGCGCTGCCGGTCTCGCCCAGCCTCCTCTGGAGCGCCAGGACCAAGGGGCTGATCTGGGGCACCCCCGTCATCGACGCGGACGGCAACGTTTTCGTCGGCTCGGCCGACAAGGTCCTCTATGCGCTCACCCCCGACGGCCGGATGCGCTGGACCTACACGCTACCCGCCGCGGGCGACTCCCTTATCGACTCGGCGGCAACTTTGACTCCGAATGGCCTGCTCGTCGTACCCGGAGGCGACGGCCACTTGCACGCGTTGAATCGCAAGACCGGCGAGCTGGTCTGGCGGTTCGCCGCTCACCACACGGACGACCACGAAGGCGGCGTCGTGGTCAACAGCTTCGAGGGCAACGCGACGATGGGGCCCGACGGAAACCTCTACGCCGGAAGCGACAACGGCTATCTCTACTGCCTCGGCCTCGATGGGAAGGAACACTGGAGCTTCAAGACGAACATGAAGATCTGGTCCGCGCCGACGTTCGATCCCAGGGGGCGCTGGTTGACGTTCGGTTCGCTCGATCGCAGCGTCTACGTGGTCGAGCGCGAGACGGGCAAGGGCATCGCTTCGTTCAAAGGCGTGTCTCGTCACCCGCGCCCGTGGAGTTGCTCGAGACGCACCGACTTTCCTCGGGAGCCGTTTCGGCGCGCGTCCGAGCCCTTGGCGCCATCGACTGCGAACATCCGCCGGCCGGCTCGCAGTTTAGCCCTCGCCGGCTTCCCGGCAGGCTCGTTCGATGAGCGCGGACGAGAGGAAGTAGCCTTTTCCCCGCATCTGCATGACCAGCGGTCCGATCGCGGCTAGCAGTCCTCGTTGCTTCGCCAGTACGAGCAGTCCCGCGGTTCCCTTGAGGCGAAGGTCATAGACGATTTCGGCCATTCGCCGGGCCCTTCGGTCATCCAAGAGCAGCAGGCGTGCCCCGCGGCGGCTCGCGAGGGTTATCGCCTCGGCCTCTCCGGCCCCTAGCTCCTCAGCCAGGAGAGGCTCCGGCGGCGAGTCCAGGTCGACTCGGCACGCCCAATCGGCGTCCCTCAGCTCCTTGGCGCCCGGCCGCTCTTCTCCGAATCCACAAACCTCCGCATAGACGGCGCCCGGTACCAAGACGGTTCCGAACAACTGGCCCAGGATGGCCTGCGCCCCTACCGCGAAGAGGGCGATGATGGGGCCGCTGTTGACGACCACCGGGGCGACGTCAGACATCCTCGAATTCCCGGCTGCACTCGTCCTCGTCCAGAGCGGCCACGGGGATTCCCATCCGGCTGACCGACAGGATGAAGTCGACCCGATCCCGGCCGCAGATCTGGGCCGCTTTCCCCGAGGAGAGCCGGCCCAGTTCGAAGAGCTTTGAAGCCAGGAGGAATTTTGACTCGCGGATGAACTCCTCGCGAGATTGGCCCGTGGCGATCAGGACACTTTCCGGTATTTCGATGACGAGCATTCGCATCCGGGAGAACCGCCGGCCAGTATACACTCGT
The DNA here is from genome assembly GCA_016199905.1 of Candidatus Wallbacteria bacterium. GTDB lineage: Bacteria > Muiribacteriota > UBA6191 > JACPRK01 > JACPRK01 > JACPRK01. Next base: position 3,132 of record JACQFU010000252.1, on the reverse strand, counting down.
CTCGGCCGGCAGATGGCTGACGAGGCGACAGCGTTGCCTGAATGCCGTGGGGACGCGTCACTCGAGCTGGAGGGGATCGTGTCCACCGGCGGCCCGGCAAGCTGGGACCAGGCGTAGGCGGGAGCCGAGCCGAACAGCGGGTTGGGGTCCGTCGTGCCCCCGGCGTCGAGCCGTCTCGCCGTGGCGCAGTGCGGGGGCGGCGATGCTATCCTGACCACTCGACGTGCCCCCAGCGCCCCCAACAATCCCGTCCGTCTCCAGCCAGTGCGCCATCTCGCTGCCTGCGTTTCTGGCCGACGTCGAAGTCCTGCGGGGGCCCGTGTCTTGCGCGCTGGAGGTCCCCACGGCCCGCGGAATTCTCTGGGAAGCATCGCCTGGCGAGCTCACCCTCGCGGTGCCGGACGTCGCGCGATATGCGGTCTCCCAGGGCCGGCGCGTGACCTACGATCCGGCTCCCGGGGCCACGACGAAAGAGATTGACTGGATGTTTCGACTCCTGCCCCTGGCCGCCTTACTCTACCAGCGCGGACTGCTGCCGCTCCACGCGGCCGGCGCAGCCGACGATTCGGGCGCCGTGCTCCTGGCGGGCGGCTCCGCCTCGGGCAAATCCACGCTCATGGCCGAGCTCGTACGCAGAGGCTTCAAATGCCTCGGTGACGACGTGGCACCTGTCGAGCTCGACGCCCAGGGGAGGCCCATTGTCTTGCCTACCTACTCGCAGGTCCTGCTTTGGGAGGACGCCGACCGCAAGCTGGCTGTCGAGTCGCGGCCGTCTGGAATGGCCGTGGGGCCGCAACGACTCGTGGATCTTTGCGACCGCTTCGAGGAACGCGCCCGCCCCCTGAAGGCGATTTTCCGACTGACCTCGCAGGATGGCATTGCCGAAGCGGACAGCCCGTCGACGGGAGCCGATCTGTTCCGGAGAGTGACGCGCCTTCTCTACAACTCTCAGGTGTGCGAGACGCTGGCGGACCGCGCCAGGCACTTGAACCTCGCGGCCGCGGTCGCCTCGCGGGTGCCGTTTCACTCGCTACCCCGGCGCGGCACGACCTGGAACGTTCCGGCAATCGCCGACCGCGTTCTGGATGCGCTCGGTGGCCGAGGCTGTCGTGGCTAGGCTGGTCTGGCTGGCGTCCTACCCGAAATCGGGCAACACCTGGATGCGTGCGTTGATCGCCAACTTCACGGCAGACGCGCCCGCCCCGGCCAGCATCAACGCCCTCGGCCCTCTCCTGGGCTCCGGCGCGCGCGAGCCGTTCGACGAATGGGCGGGCGTGAAAGCGTCGCACTTGCCTTCGTCGCTCGTGGACCGACTGCGCCCGGAAGTGTACCGCTGCGTGGCCAGGTCCGAGAAAGACAACGTCTACGTGAAAGTCCACGATGCGTGGCGACTCACGCCAAGCGGTGAACCGCTCTTCCCGGCCGACGTGACGCACGGCGTCGAGTACATCGTTCGGAATCCCCTCGACCTGGTGGCCTCCAACGCCCACCATGCGGGCGTCGATCTGGTCACGGCAGCCGAGCAACTCTGCGATCCCGAGTACACGCTGGCCCGCCCGGAGCAAGGCCTGCCGAGCCAGCTTCCACAGAAGACGCTCTGCTGGAGTGGACATGTCCGAAGCTGGTTGGACCTCTCGCCGCTCCCGGTTCACCTCGTTCGTTACGAAGACCTGCACCGGGACACCCCAGGGACCCTGGCGGGCGTCGTGCGCTTCTGCGGTCTCGAGCCGGAGCCGGCGAGGATACGCAAGGCCGTTGCCTTCTCCGAATTTTCGGAACTCTCCAGGCAGGAGCGAGAAAGAGGATTCCGCGAGCGACGCCCAAACTCCACGGCGGAATTCTTCCGCAAGGGACAAATCGGGTCCTGGACGGAGGAGCTACCTTCCGAGCTGGCCCGCCGCGTCGTCGACGCCCATCACGACACGATGGAGCGATTCGGGTACCTCGAGCAAGCGGCCGTGCCGGTGGGGCCATGACCTACAAGCACAAAGCTTGCGGCCTGACGCTGTGTCTGCCGTTCCCGTGCCCGGCGCTGCCTGAAGCGCGGGAAGATGAGGCCACCGACGTGACGCTCATCGAGGGGATCGTGCCGCGGACATTGGAGGGGGCGGTCGCCGGCACCACCGGATGGGAGGCCGCCCCGGGCAGGTTTCTACTGCGGGCCGGCCGGCGCGCGGGCAGGTTTCTGGTGCAGGATGGCTGCCGCGTCGTCTTCCACCGCTCGCCAGCCGCGGAACAGACCTTCGTGGCCAGGCTTGTCGCCGACACAGTGCTGGTCGCCCTGCTGCGCCAGCGCGGGCATCTGGTCCTGCACGCCGTGGCCGCAACCGGTTTCGGCGGCGCCGTCGCCGTCGCTGGCGAGTCGGGCGCCGGCAAGTCGACGACGCTTCGGGCGCTGCTGGATCGCGGCTTCCAGATGCTCGCTGACGACGTTGTCGCGATACGGCTGTCCGCCAACGGTCGCCCGGAGGTCCTTCCGGGCGTGGCCCGGCTCTACCTCACCTCGGAATCCGCCCGGCGGCTTGGTGTGAGTCTGGAGGGCCTGGAACGCGATCCATTCCGACGGATGAAAGCGGCGCTTCCCACCGCCCCCTCGATGGCACCTGCCCCGGCGCCGCTGAACGCGCTCTTCTGCCTGCGGCCCCACGCCGGCGCGAGGCTGACCCTGGAACGCGCCCGCGGGGCTGCCGCCTTCGAGCTGCTCCAGTCGAGCGTGTACGGCCCGATGCTGGCCAGTGAACATCCGGCCCTATTCCCCCTGGCTGCCACCATCGGCGGCCAGACGGCCATTTTTCGAGTGAAGCGGCCACTGAAACGCTGGACCGCGCCGGAGCTGGCAGACGCCATCCTCGCGGAGCAGCAGGAGCTCCGTGCCTGACACCGTGTGCCCGTTCCTGGGGGCGACGGAAGGTCTCGGGGAGTGTCAGACTTTCCGCCCGAGAAACTCGTTGACGAAGAGTCCAGCCATGATTCCGCGCATCAAGATCGAACCCGCTCCGGTGAAGGCTTGCGGAGAGTCGCTCTGGCGGACCATCCTCCAGACCTCTCGCATGTAGGCGACGTCGACGTACTCGGCTGAGGGTCCCCGCCCCAGATCCTCTAGTAGATCGTTTTCAAAACAACATGGCAGTG
>JACQFU010000251.1 GCA_016199905.1 Candidatus Wallbacteria bacterium | reverse complement strand
ACGAGCTTTCAAATCCAATACGACTGGAGCGACTTCCGCGGCGACCCCGACGAGATGCTCGAGAAGTACTTCGATGTCTTCGCCTACGTGGCGAGCGGGGGCTGCCGCCGGCTGATGTTCCGCTTCCCGAAGAAACTGCTCGACGTGAAGGCGCTCAAGAGCTACTCGGCCGGCAATTGCGTGGAGGTGCGCGCAACGCGCAAGTACGACCTCGTCGGGTTCCGGCGGGACTTCGACGGCGAGGAAGACGAAGAGGGCGAGGGTTGGCTCGATTCCATGGAAGAGCTGCGAGCCGACCTGCTGGCCGGCGACGTCCGGGCCCTCTACCTGGGCTGGCTGATGTCCGTCGAACGGGATCAGACGCCACCGGAGTCGGAAGAGCCGCCGGTGCCGGCGAGTCTAGATGAATTGAAGCCGGCCCTGTCGAGCTTTGTCGGATTCTTCAAGCTCGACACCGATCTGATTGGCGCCGCAGGCTCTCGCTCCGGCGCCCGAGAGACCCCGGCGCCATCGAGCCGGGAGCTGGCCGCGTTCGTGAAAGCGATCCCGCTGGGCGAGAAAGACTCGTTGCTCCTCCGGGCCATCAAGGGCGACGTGCCGCACCTGAGGGCCGAGCTGCTGCGCGCCTTCGATGAGACCCGTCCTCCCGAACCGAAGAGCGCCAAGAAGAAACCCGAACCGCGCACGGCCGCCCAGTTGCTGGCCGCATCCGAACGCCGCGCCGCCGGCCGCGCCGCGCGGAGCTGAGCCGCAAGTCGCGCAAAGGCCCAAGGAACCAGCGGTGAAGAAGTCCTATCGGGTCGGCATCGTCGGGGCGACCGGAGCCGTGGGCACTCGGATGCGCGAGGTCCTCGAGGAGCGCCGCTTTCCGGTGGCGTCGCTCTCGCTCTACGCCACCGGCAAGAGCGCCGGCAAGAAACTGCCCTGGAAGGGTGAGGAGCTGACGGTCCAGGAAGCCGCAGAATCCGCATTCGGTGCCCTCGACTTCGTGCTCTTCAGCGCCGGCGCCGAGATCTCGCGACAGCTCTCGCCGCACGCGGCCAAGGCCGGCGCCGTCGTCATAGACAACTCTAACGGTTTTCGTATGGAACCCGGGGTGCCGCTCGTCGTGCCCGAGGTGAACGGCCGTCGCGCCTTCGAACACCGAGGGATCATCGCCAATCCCAACTGCAGCACCATCCAGTTGGTCGTGGCGCTCTGGCCCCTGCACTGCCGGGCCCGCATCCGCCGGATCGTCGTGAGCACCTACCAGTCCGTGTCGGGCACCGGCCTCGACGCGATGGACGAGATGCAAGCCCAGTCCAGGGCCCGGCTCGCCGGCGGCCCAGAGCCCGTACCCCGGGTCTACCCCCATCCCATCGCCTTCAACTGCCTGCCCCAGGTCGACCTCTTCGACGCGGCGGGCAATAGCTTGGAGGAGATGAAGATGATCAACGAAACCCGAAAGATTTTCGAGGAGCCCGTCCTGTCCGTGACGGCCACATGCGTCCGGGTACCGGTGCTGATCTCCCACTCGGAGGCCGTCAACGTGGAGTTCGAAGAGCCGTTGAGTCCTGACGAGGCGCGAACTATCCTCGCGGCCGCCCCGGGCGTCGTCGTGCAGGACGATCCGGCCGCCGGCGTCTATCCGCTCGCGCGGACCGCAGAGGGAACCGACGACGTGTTCGTGGGCCGCATCCGGCGCGACACCTCCTGCGAGCGAGCGCTCAACCTCTGGATCGTCAGCGACAACCTGCGCAAGGGCGCCGCGACGAACGCGATCCAGATCGCGGAAACGCTGATCGAAAACGCGAAGTAGCGGCGACCACTCCACGCCGAAAGTCCTGCCGCCGGACCGCGGACCGCACTCGCCGAACTCGAGGCCCTTACTTCTTCGAGTCCGGGAAGACGTACGACAAGGCCACGAGCACGATAGCCAGCGTGATCGCCAGACCGATCAGCTTCTTGAACACCGAGAACGCGATCAGCGCCAGGATCAACCCCACCACCAGCTTGACGACTGTTGTCATGAACTTTCCTCCGTGAACCAGGATACAACGGGGCTTCCGGTTTAGCGCCAGGTATCAAGCCTTCGAGAGCCGTCGGTCTCTACTCCAGCATACGCAAGTAGCTCTCGTAACGCTCTCTGGCCACTTCGCCGGCATCGACGCCGGTCCTCACGCCGCAGTCCGGCTCCGTGACGTGCAGACAATCGTTGAAGCGGCAGGCCAGCGAAACCTCCGCGAACTCTGGAAAATAGAGCCGGATTGTGTCGCGATCGACCGACCAGACGCTGAGCGATCGGATTCCCGGAGTGTCGATGATGACCGTCTGCTCGCCCAGGTTGATGAGGCAGCTGGCCGTCGTCCTGTGCCTTCCCCTGTCGTGGGCCTCGCTCACCTCCGCGGTCGGAGCGCGGTCCTCGCCCGCAAGCGCGTTCATGAGCGACGACTTGCCAACGCCACTGTGACCCGTGAGCTCATCCGCGCCAGCTTGGTGCGCCGCGGTTCGATCTCCGTCAACACGCCCGTCCCGTCGGCGAGCACTCCGGCCGTGGCGCGATCTCCCACCACCGGCGCGTCCACCGCCTCCGAGAGCACTCGCTGCGTCCAGCTGCACCAGATATCCTCGCCGCCGCAGCAAAGCGAGCACCGCGTCTTCTGCACCGAGGACACAACGCCCGCGACATGGCGTTCGTGGAGCCGCGCCTCGCCGCCCGGCGCATTGCGCGGCGCCGTGGTGTGCGAACGCTTCTTCTCGCGCCACGCGTGACGCGCCGTCGACCGCCGCTCCGCCTTGTCCGGCAGATCGCTGGGCGCCCCCCGGCTGAATCGCGAGGGAGTCATGGGAGGAAAACACCAACTGGGGGCTTTGCCCCCAGACCCTGACCAAGGGGCAGTGCCCTTTGGAACCCCGTTGAAAAGGGCGACTCTGGCTTGTCTTCGCGGCCGACCAGGACGGCACGCAGCCCTCCCCTACTAGACGGGGGTTCAGGGGGACGCGTTCCCTTGCCAGGGTTTTGGGCGGAGCCCCAACTGGTCTTACTCTTCACTACAGGAAGAACTTCCTGCACAGCGCCCGCACGCCGCTCTTGAGCTGCGCTTCTTCGATGACGCAGCTGATCTTGACGTCGCTGGTGGCGATCATCTGGATGTTGATTCCCTCGTCGGCCAGGGCGCGGAACATTCCGGTCGCCACGTGGCTGTCGGAGCGGATGCCGAGGCCTATGAGAGTGATCTTGGCGACTTTTTCCTCGGCCTGGACGTCCATCCCGGGGTAGTCCCGCGCCAGCGATTCGAGCGCGCCCTTGGCCCGGGCGAGGTCGCCGCGCTTGATGGTGAAGCTGATGTCGTTGACGTCGCGCATCGTGGTGCTCTGGACGATCATGTCGACCGCCACGTCCTGCGCGGCCAGCGTCTCGAAGATCTTGCAGGCCATGCCGGGGCGGTCGGGAACGCCGTAGACGGTGAGCTTGGCGATCGTGGCGTCCTGGGTCACATTCGAGATGATGGGCTGTTCCACGTTCTCCTCCAGCTCTTCGATCCAGGTTCCCTGACCCTCGAGGTGGGCGTGCTTCACGAGGATCGGAATCCGGTACTTCCAGGCAAAGAAGACCGCTCGCGGGTGCAGCACCTTGGCGCCGGCGTACGACATCTCGAGCATCTCCTCGTAGGAGAGGCGGTCGATGCGCCGTGCATCGGGGTAGATGCGCGGGTCGGCTGTGTAGACGCCGTCGGCGTCGGTGCACTTCTCCAGTCGATCGGCCTTGAGCGCCACGGCCAACGCCATCGCGGTGATGTCGCTGCCGCCGCGGCCCAGTGTCGTCACGTCGTCCTCGGCCGTGACGCCCTGGAACCCGGCCACGATGACGACCTTGCCCTTCTCGATCTGGCCCAAGATCTTGTCGGAGTTCACGCCGAGGACCTTGGCCTGGGTGTGGAGGGTGTCGGTCTTGAGGCCAACCTGGACGCCGGTGTAGCTGATGGCGTCGATGCCGTATTTGTGAAGGGCCATCGCCATCAAAGCGATGCTTTGCTGTTCGCCCGTGGCCAGCAGCATGTCGAGCTCTCGGGCCGGCGGTGACGGCGTCAGTTCGTAGGCCAGTCGCGTCAGCTCGTTGGTCGTTTCGCCCATGGCGCTCACGACCAGGACCAGCTTGTCTTCACGCCGCTCGCGCTCGGCCAGCTTGGCCGCCAGGAGGTCGATCTTCTCCAGCGTCGAGAGCGAGCTGCCGCCGTATTTCTGGACGACGATGGGCATTCAGGGAACCGAATTATAGCAGGGGAGCTAGCCACTGAGGCGATCTCTCATTAGAATCATGGCGTGCTTTCCCAAAGGCATAGTTCTGCCATGCGGTTGACGGCCTGGCTGTTGTTCGCCCTGGCGGCCTTCGGGTCCGTCCCGGCGCTGGCGCAGGACGCCGGGGGCGGGCGGCAGTACCTGTCCATCGATTATCACGCGTTCCCGACCTTCGGCGCGGCGCTCAAGAACTCTCTAGCGCCGACGGACTTCCGGGCCAACACGGGGGCGGTGCTGAAGAACAGCCTCGACCCTTTGAACCCGGCGCGCTACGTGGCGGCCGTGATCCTGGTGCAGGCGCAGCGTCAGCTCGCCAGCGGTCAGGGCCTCGACCTTGGAAAGATCGTGGGCAGCCTCTCGCCCGGAGGCCTGGCACTGGGCTACGTCGGAGGACAGGCGGGCGAGCTGATGGGCGCGGGCGTCCAATCGATTCTGGCCAACGTGGCGGGACCGGTCGGAGGGCTCGCGGGGTTCGCGATGCGGCCCATCCTCTGGTACCTGGGCAGCTCGATGGGACAAGACGTGGGCTCGGGCCTGCAGCATGGGGAGTTCGCGCCCTCGAAGGGGATGGCGCGCGCTCTGCTCGACTTCAACCCGGTACGGGATTCGTCGCAGATGATCGGCGATGGGCTGGGCGCCGTGGTGGGTCAAGCGCTGATCCCGATCCCGCTGGTCGGAGGAATGGTCGGCGGTGCGATCGGGGGCACCATCGGTCTCCTGGCCGGCAAGGCCTTCGTAGGAACGGAGTCGGGCCGCAGGGTGGACGAGGCGGTGCGACGCAAGCTGCACAACCTGGCGCGTTCTTTCGATCCGGCGGCTCGGGAGGCGGCCCCCTGCCCCGCGGCGCCAGGACCCGGCGCGCCGACTTCGATGCCTCCGCCCACGGCCGCCGACCTGGGCAGCCCTCGAGCCCGGGCGGCCTATCAGGGCCTGCTCGACGCTCTGAAGGCCGGCGACCAGAAGAAGGTCGACAGCGCCTACGGAGAGCTTCAGAAGGCGCGAGCAGGCGCCCCGTAGCACCCGGCGCCACCTCGTCGCTCACTGCCAGACGACGGCGTCCTTGTCGGGATTGCAGCCGTCGTCGCGGCCGTCGACGTCGGGACCGTAGAGAAGCCAGCGGTCGCCTTGGGCGCGGTACAGGAACGGCTTGGACGTGATTGGGTCCAGGATCTCCGCAGGGGCGGCAGCTGGATAACTCCCCGTGCGATAACGGACCTTCTCCAGCGCCACCGCGGCCCGAACGCCGGTGCGGACGCTGAGCCGCTTGCGATAGCGGTTCCGCGCCGCGCGCCAGTTCGGCAAGCCGATCTGGATCATGATGTGCATCCTGGAGATCTCCTGGCTCG
>JACQFU010000264.1 GCA_016199905.1 Candidatus Wallbacteria bacterium | reverse complement strand
GAGATTGACACTCCGGGACTTTCATCATAAGATCGGGGCTCCTCCACCGGGTGGTGAGGTGGAAGGTCTTCTGAGGAGGAGATCGATGAATCGGATTATCCGCAATAGTCTCGCCTTGGCGACCGCGCTCTGTCTGGCTGTGGCACCCGTTCTGGCCGGAAAGGTCGTCCTGAAGGACGGCCGCAAGCTCGAGGGCGACGTGGTGGTCAAGGACAAAGTCGTGACGGTCAACGGGGCCGGCGGTCTGTTCCAGTTCAAAGAAGAGCAGGTCCAGTCGGTCGAGAAAGACGCCCCCGCGGCGCTGGCGCAGGTTGCGGCCAAGCCGGCGGAGGCGCCCAAGGCCACGGAGGCCGCCAAACCCGCAACCTCTCCCAAGGAGAAGCTGCCGGTGGTCACGATCGTGACGGGCATGGGCAGCATCACCTGCGAGCTGTTCGAGGACGACGCTCCCAACACGGTGGCCAACTTCGTAAGCCTTGCCGAGAAGGGCTTCTACGCGGGCTGCAAGTTCCACAGGGTCATCAAGGACTTCATGCTTCAGGGCGGCGACCCCAACAGCAAGACGGCCGACGTCGCCAAGTGGGGAAGTGGCGGCCCCGGCTACTGGTTCGAGGACGAGTTTTCGAGCCGCCAGAATGAGAAGTACGCGCTTTCGATGGCCAACTCGGGGCCGAACACCAATGGCAGCCAGTTCTTCATCGTGACGAAGGAGGGCGGCACGCCGTGGCTGAACGGGCGCCACTCCGTCTTCGGTCACGTGCTCAAGGGCCAGGAGATTGCCGACGCGATCGAGAAGGTCGAGACCGGCGAAGCGGATAGGCCCAAGAAGGACGTCGTCATCGAGAAGGTCGTCATCGATTACAAGCGCAATCACAAGTACGAGCCGAAGGTCCACCCCGGCGACAAGTAGCGGTGTTCCGGCCTGCGGTCCCCGTGTGACGGGGGCCGGTCGGATAACCGGGAAAGGAGAGTCGATTTAGTGTCGAAGGAGAAGTTGCCCACCGTTGCGATCCTGACCAGCATGGGCACCATCACGTGCGAGCTGTTCGAGGACGACGCGCCCAACACCGTCGCCAACTTCATCCACCTGGCGGAGAAGGGCTTCTATGACGGGACCAAGTTCCACCGGGTCATCAAGGACTTCATGCTGCAGGGCGGCGATCCGCTCAGCAAAACGCCGGAGACGACGCGCTGGGGAACGGGCGGGCCGGGCTACTGGTTCGAGGACGAGATCTCCGAGAAATGGCCAACGCCGGCGCCAACACCAATGGCAGCCAGTTCTTCATTGTGACCAAGCAGACGGGCACGGGCTGGCTCGACGGCAAGCACGCCGTTTTCGGCCGCGTGTCGAAGGGTCAGGAGGTCTGCGATGCCATCGAAAAGGTCGAGACCAACAAGGGGTTCGATCGGCCTCTGAGCGATGTCGTCATCCAGAAGGTCACCGTCGTCCAGAAGCGCAATCACAGGTACGAGCCCAAGGTCCATCTCGACCGGTAAGCCGGTTGGGGCGGGCGCTCGTCCCGACGTGGTAGTCGTGGGAGCGGGCGCTGCCGGCATGATGGCCGCTATCAGCGCGGCCGAGTGCGGGCGGCGCGTGCTCCTGCTCGAGAAGAACTCGGTTCTGGGCCGCAAGGTTCTGGTCAGCGGCAACGGCCGCTGCAACCTCACCAACGTTGGAGCGCGAGTCGAGAACTTCCACGGCGAAAACAACCGATTCCTACACGGAATCTTTGCGCGCTTCGGCGTGAGCCGCACGCTCGAGTTCTTCGAAGGCCTGGGCGTGGCGCTCAAAGAGGAAAAGCTGGGCCGCATTTTCCCCGTCTCCAACCAGGCCGCCAGCGTGGTCGACTTGCTGGAGTATAAGCTCCGAAATCTGGGAGTAGAGATCGCGTGCGGCGCGCCTGTCTCGGGGCTGGAGCGGGAGAAGGCGGGCTACCGGATCGACAGCGCAGGCCGTCCACCCGTGTGGGCCGGACGCGTCATTCTGGCGCCCGGCGGCAAGTCCTTCCCCAAGCTTGGCACCACGGGCGACGGTTACGACTGGGCCCGGCAGCTGGGGCACAGGGTCACGGCGCTGGCGCCGGCGCTGGCACCGATGGAAACCGACGTCAGCCTTTCCCACCGGTTGCAGGGCGTTCGCCTCGAAGCGGAAGTGACGGCCAAGGCCGGACAGCGGCGGCTTCGCAGTTTCCGGGGCGACCTGCTCTTCACGGCCTACGGACTTTCCGGCCCGACCGTCCTGGCCGCCTCGGCCGATCTGGCGACGAGGCTCGAGCCGGGCCACGCGTCGCTGGAGCTCGACTTTTTTCCGGGGATGGGCGCCGACCAGGTGGACGAGCTGCTGGAGCGACGATGGGCGGCCGATCCCGCGCGCAAGCTCGGGTTCAGCTTCGTGGGCCTGCTGCCGGGCAAGATGGGTCGCGTGTTGCTCGAAGCGCTCGGCCTCGACGCCGAGGGCGCCAGCGTCGGTCAGGTCGGCCGCGAGACGCGCCGCCGAATCGCCGCAGAGATGACGCGCTGGGAAGTGCGGGCCCACGCGTGTCGCGGCTTCGATGAGGCGGAGGTGACGGCGGGCGGCGTGGCCGTGGAGGGACTCGATCCGAGGACGCTGGAGTCGCGTCATGCGCCCGGTCTCTACTTCTGCGGCGAAGTGCTCGACGTCTTCGGCGACTGGGGGGGGTACAACTTCCAGCTCGCCTGGTCGACCGGTTGGGTCGCCGGTCAAGCGGCTGCTAGCGCGTGACTCGTCAGGGCTTCGTGAGCTGCGCCATGCATTCGCGCAGATCGGCCTCGGAGAGCTGGCGGCCGGGTTGCTCGCAACCTTGCAGGGCGTAGACCGTCTCATCGATCTGGTCGTTGTGGCGCTCGTCGTAGACCTGCTCGTCGGAGTCCCACTTTTGGAACTGCTCGTCGGCCCAGCGTGCCAGCTCGGCCTGCGTGATTTCGCCGCGGAGGCGCTTTTC
>JACQFU010000269.1 GCA_016199905.1 Candidatus Wallbacteria bacterium | reverse complement strand
GGCGTCGGCGATCGCGTGCTGGTCCTGCAGGAGGGCGGCGGCGCCCAGCAGGTGACAGGGATGACCGAACCCTCACCCATCGGCAGCGCGATCGTCGCCGTGGTCGACGTCGTGACGCTGGCGAAATCCCGGACAGACGCGTGAAGTGACTCGCCGACTCGAAAACCCCACTGAATCTTGAGCCCCCGTCTACTCGCTACTTCCCATGAATACTGATGCGCTCGTCGATCGGATCACCCAGGAAGTCCTCGAGGTCTACCGCAAGAAAGGCACGCAAACGAACGTGGCAGGTTCCCCGGCCTCGCTCGGAGACGCGCCGCTCGTCGGCGTCTGCGGAAACCCGCTCGCGCGCAAGGACGCCGAGAAGGCGTTCGTGGAGTTGAGGGCGAGCCACCCGCGCCTCAAGGTCTTGCTGTCGCCTCAGGCCGAGCGACTTTTCCACGACTCCCGGCGCATTTTCGGCGGGCTCACGATCGACCCGTCGGCGCGGGACTACGCGCAGACGCTGTCTCGATTTTCGTCGCTGGTGGTCCTCAACACCTCGGTCAACTTCGTCGCCAAGCTGGCGATGCTGCTGGCCGATACGCCTCTCACCGTGGCGACCTTCGAGTTCCTCGCCGCCGGCAAGTCCGTTTATCTGGCGACCGCGCCGCTGGAGCCCTACCTGGGCAACGGAGCGATCCGCTCGCGCGTGGAGGCTTACTTCGTGGAGCTGCAGGGCTACGGCATCACGCTCTCCCGCGCCCACCAGCCCGGAGCCGCCACCGCGAGCGGCCCGGCGCTTCGACTGCTGGCGCCGCCTCCGGGGCTAAAGAAGTCCGACTGCAGCGGTTGCCCCGTGCCCGGCCAGTGCGTCTCGCACTGCGAGCCGCGGGCCGAGGAGATGGTGGCAATGGGCGTGGTGCGGCTGGGCACCGCGCCGGGCGTGCCGAGCGTGAGCAACAAGCTCGCCGCGCTCATCGACCATACGTTGCTGAAGCCCGACGCCACCGACGCTGAGGTACGCAAGCTTTGCGAGGAGGCGGCTCAGTACAAGTTTGCCTCCGTCTGCATCAACCCCTCGAAGGTCAAGCTAGACGCGGAGCTGCTGCGCGGCACAGGCGTGAAGGTCTGCACCGTGGTCGGCTTCCCCCTGGGCGCGACGACCTCGTTCACAAAAGAGAGTGAAACGCGCGACTGTGTTGCCAACGGAGCCGACGAGATCGACATGGTCATCAACGTCGGCGCGCTCAAGGCCAAGGACCACGACAAGGTTCGAGAGGACATCGAGGCGGTCGTTCGCGCCGCCGGCGGCCGCATCACGAAGGTCATCCTCGAGACCGCGCTGCTCAACGACGAAGAGAAAGTCGTCGCTTGCAAGCTGGCCAAGGAGGCCGGCGCCGATTTCGTGAAGACCTCGACCGGCTTCGGCGGCGGGGGCGCCACGGTCCACGACATCGAGCTGATGCGCAAGACCGTCGGGCCCGACATGGGCGTCAAGGCCAGCGGCGGGATCCGCGACTTCGAGACTGCCAAGAAGATGGTCGACGCCGGGGCCACGCGCCTGGGCGCCAGCGCCAGCATCGCCATCGTCAAGAACCCCGGCGCCAAGGCCGAGGGCAAGGGGTACTAGGCCGGAGCTTCGAACCGACCCGGAGGTCCGTCATGATCGAACGCATCACCGTCATCGTCTGCGACAGCTTTGGCGTGGGCGAGATGCCCGACGCGGCCAGTTACGGCGACGCGGGTTCCCACACGCTGGGCGGCATTTGCCGAGTCATGCCTGGCCTGACCGTGCCCAATCTGGTGAACCTGGGGCTGGGGAACATCGCGCCTTTCGCGCCCGTGCCCGCCGTTGCGCACCCGCTGGCCGCCTGGGGCAAGATGGCGGAGGCCTCCCCCGGAAAAGATACGACCACGGGCCACTGGGAGATGATGGGCCTGGTGTTGAACACGGCCTTCCCCGTTTACCCGAACGGCTTTCCGCGGGAGCTGATGGAAACCTTCGAGAAGGCCATCGGCCGCAAGACCCTGGGCAACAGGCCCGCCTCCGGAACCGAGATCCTCACGGAACTCGGCGAGGAGCACATGCGGACCGGCAGTCCGATCGTCTACACCTCGGGCGACAGCGTGTTCCAGGTTGCCGCGCACGAGGAGGTCATCGCTGTTCCCGAGCTGTACAAGATCTGCGAGACCGCCCGGGACCTGCTGCGGGGCCCGCACGAGGTAGGCCGGGTGATCGCGCGCCCGTTCGTCGGCAAGCCGGGCGCGTTCAAGCGCACCTACAATCGCCACGACTACGCCGTGCTTCCCGCCGCGCCCACGTTGCTCGACCTGATGGTGAAGCAAGGCATCCCGACCTACGGCATCGGGAAGATCGGCGACATCTTCTGCGGGCAGGGAATCGGCAACTCGCGGCGCACGCAAGGAAACCCGGACGGGATGACCGTGCTGGCGGAGAACCTCGACCGCTACACCGAAGGGTTCCACTACTTGAACCTGGTCGACTTCGACCAGAACTTCGGTCATCGCCGAGATCCGGTCGGCTACGGAAAGTGCCTGGAGGAGTTCGATCGACTGTTGCCGAGCATCCTGACGCGTCTTTCGGAGCGGGACCTGCTCTTCATCACGGCCGACCACGGCAACGACCCGACCTTCAAGGGGACAGACCACTGCCGGGAATACGTTCCCATCATCGCTTTCGCGCCCGGCCGGCCAGGTCTGGAGCTGGGCGTAAGGACGAGCTTCGCGGACCTGGCGGCGACGATTGCCGATGTTTGGAACGTGCCGGGCCTAAAGTCGGGACGCAGTTTTGCCGAAGCCTTCCTAGGCAGCCACTGAAGCCGCGGTTCTCTCCCGACCCGGGGGCGGGGCCCATGCGCTGCCGAGGAGCGCATGGAAAAGCGAAGCACCAAAGCCCTCTCCGCCCTGATGGCGCTCCTGATGTTGCCGGAGCCCACACTGGCCGCGCGCAAGACGCTGCGGCCGACCAACTACCCTGCGGCCAGCGCAGCCGGCATCCAGGCGGACCAGCCCGTCCGCAAGGCCCGGCGCGGCGGCATTCAGAAGCTGATCGCCGGCAAGAAGGGGCAACCGAGTCAGAAGAAAAAGCCCGGAGCCAAGAAGGGGGCCGCCAAGGCGCCTCAGCAAAAGGAGCTGGCCCAGAAGAAGGCCATCTCCTCGGGGTCGATCGAGGTCGAGCCGATCGGCTCGTGGGCGGAGCGTCCATCCGAGGGCGAGCGGGTCGCCACCATCGAGCTCGAGCGCCATTCGGGCAAGGTCTCGCATCTGTCGGAGGCGGCGCTCGCGCAGACGGCGGCCTCTCCCAAGGCGCCGTTGCCACGGTTGCAGGTGCTCGAGGGGGAGGCCTCCCTACCTTCTCCCGAGGCCCGTCAACCTCGGCCTGTTAGCGTCACCGGCACCAGCGACTCCGAGGCAGTGCCGATATCCCAGGCGCCCGTGGTGCAGGGCTGGAAGGGCGGCTATCACGACGTGAAAGCCGGCCAGGATGTGGACAGCCTGGCGAGGCGCTACGGCGTGCCTCGCGAGAGCATCACGAAGTTCAACCGGGTCCCCGATACGGGCCCGATCCCGGAAGGCCGGCGGCTGTTCATTCCCCCGGCTTCTTACCAGGCTTCGGCCGCTCCCCCCGTTGCGAAGACTGCGACGGCGCCGGCTCCCCGGACCATTTCCGCGCAGCTCACCTCCAAGCCAGCCTCACCGGCCCGTATCCAGCCGCCGCTGGCCGCGGCTCCGCAGGTTGCCGGCAAGGCCGAAGAAGAGGACGACGGCGAACCCGGGGCCTTCGACAAGATCAAGGACACGATCGGCGGCGTCTTCGACAGCTTCAAGAAGCTGATCAACCGCGCCCGCGGGAAGGACACGAAGGACGACCCGGGGACCGGGGCTGGGGATCCAGCCACGGCCTCCGTCGCCCCCGCGGCCGAACTGGTTTCGAGATCGCCTCAGTCCTCGACCAGGCCCGCCTTCGAATGGCCGATCAGCGGCCAGATCATCAGCCCCTACGGCCCTCGCCACGGCGTGCCGCACAACGGCATCGACGTCAGCGCCCGCCGCGGGACCACGATCCATGCGGTCGCCGCCGGCAAGGTCATCTTCGCCTCGGTGATGCGAGGCTACGGCAACGTGATCATCCTGGACCACGGCAATCGCTATTTCACCGTCTATGCTCACAACCAGAGGAACTTGGTTGGCAAGACCGATGGCGCCCATCCGATCGACGTGAAGATTGGCCAGGCCATTGCTCTGGTCGGCGACAGCGGCAACGCCCAGGCGCCGCATCTGCACTTCGAGGTCCGCTACGAGAACAAAGCCATCGACCCGATGCCGTTCCTGCCGGCCGGCGGCGGTCTGCCGCAAGCCCGCAAGCCCGCGGCGGCCAACGACGCGGACCGGGGCTAAGCGCAAGACCGGGGAAGGCGCGGTACGAATACCTGCTGGGGCCCTGCCCCAGACCCCACAAAAGGGCCAATGGCCCTCTTGACTCCCATTTTTTCGAGAGAGTCTGGAGTACCGGAGCGAGTTTCGCTTTCTCTGCAGAGTCTCTTGTGCCGAAGGGGATTCTCAAAGAGCAAGCCCTCGGCAATCGCGCGAATCTCCCTCCACTTGGCCCTCGGCTTGTGGTTCTGCGCAGCCTTGCCGGGCTGGTGTGCGCAACCGATCGCTGGAGAACTGGCGGGCCGGCTCCAGAGGCACGTCCGGACGCTTGCCGTCGACATCGGCGAACGGTCGTTGGCCCGGAAGGGCTCGCTCCAGCGAACGGCGTCCTACGTCGAGTCGTGCTGGAAGGCGCTCGGCCTGGTGGTCGCGACACAGCCGGTGCCGATCGGAAGGACGGTCGTCGAGAACGTCGAGTGCCGGCTTCCGGGGGACGTCCCGGGTCGTGAAGTCGTGCTGATCGGCGCGCACTACGACACGGTGCGCGGGTGTCCCGGCGCCGACGATAACGCCAGCGGCATTGCGGCGCTGCTCGAATTGACGCGCCTGCTAGCCGCGTCTCCACGGCCTCTGCCCGTGAGGTTCGTCGCGTTCACGCAAGAAGAGAAGCTCCTGCTGACAGGCCATCTGGGTAGCCGCACGTACGCCCGCTCGGCCCGCGAGCGCGGAGACCGCATCCGGCTCATGCTGAGTCTGGACACTCTCGGCTTCTACACCGATGCCCCGCTCTCGCAGCGCTACCCCTTCCCGGCAGGCGGCCGTTCCCGCACGGGCGACTTCCTTGGGTTTATCACGCGCACGCAGGACGAGCGGTGGCTGGAGCGCGTCTGCGCGCTCGCGAGTTCGGCCGGCCAGCTCCCCGTCGAAGGTATCGCCGCTTCCGAGGAGCTCGACGGCATCGCCTGGTCGGACCACGCTTCTTTTTGGGACCAGGGCTATTCCGCCTTGATGGTGACCGACACGGCGATGTTCCGAAATCCCAGTTATCATCACCCGGCCGACACGCCCGACACGCTCGATTTCGCAAGACTCGCCCGCGCTGTGCGGCTGCTGGCGCAAGTGGTCGAGGCAGTCGCGTCACCTGCGCCCGCAAGCCGCTGAGAGGCTCGCGCGCGCTGGTGAGCTAGACTCCCAAGGTGGCCGAACGCGAGCAACTGCCGGAGCTGAGCGACGACTTCCGCGCGCAGTACCGGCTCACGCGTGAGCTGGGACGCGGCAGGATGGGGGCCGTCTGGCTGGCGACCCAGACGGCGCTGAAGCGCCCCGTCGCCGTCAAGTTCGTGCGCGGCACGGGCGAGAGCGTGATGCGCCTGGAGCGCGAGGCGAAAATCCTCGCCCGGCTCAGCCACCCGAACCTGGTCAACATCGTCGACGCAGGCGGCGCCGGCGAGACGGCCTACTTGGTGCTGGAGTATGTTGACGGAGAGAGCCTGGATGCGCTGCTCGACCGCGACCTGAAGCTGCCTCAGGAGCGTGCCCTCGTCATCACCGAGAACGTGCTGGCGGCCTTAATCTACATCCACCGGCAGGGCGTCCTGCATCGAGACCTCAAGCCCGCGAACATCCTCTTGCCGAAGCAAGGCGAGGCCAAGCTGGCCGATTTCGGGCTGGCCCGGTGGACCGAAAGGCAGACGACTTTCCGAACTCAGGAGGGGATGATCCCGGGCTCGCCTGCCTTCATGTCGCCCGAGCTGCTCTCCGGCGAGGCCGCATCGCCGGCGTCGGACCTGTGGGCACTCTCGGTCACGCTCTACCGGCTGCTCACCGGACAAGCGCCGTTCTACAGCACGCAGCTCACCGAGCTGATGGGCCAGATCCTTCATCGCGATCCGTTCGCCGATCCGGGGCATATGGAGTTGCTTACTCCGAACGCGCGGGAGTTCCTGGCAACAGCTCTGTCCAAAGACCCGGCCGCGCGCTATCCGGATCCCAAGACCTATCTGGCGGCCTTGAAGCGCATCCGGTCCCGAGGCACTGCCAAGACGGAGGCGCCCTTCGCGCGCCGCAGCCCTGCCCTGCTGGAGATCACCGTGCCCATGCGCAGGGCCGGCCACGGAGCGCATCGTCTGAGGCAGACCGTGATGGCCGCTGGCATTCTGACGGCCGTCGCGGCAGCGCTCGCCTGGCGCTCGGCGACCCCGCTCCCGAGCGCGCCCGCGCCGCCGCCGCCACCGCCGCCACCTGTGCTGCTCGGCGCGGTCGACACGATCGTCCGGGCGACGCTGGTGACCCTTCGCGTCACGACTCCTCAACCCGTGCAGCTCGCGCTGCGATACGGCCCCGACGGCACCGCTCTCACCGGCTCTTCCTCGGAACAAACCTCTTCGACCGAACACATCCTCCGACTCCAGAACCTTTCGCCCGGCCGCCGCTACACCTATGAAGTCTGGACCGCTGGCGCGGCCGCGGCCCGCTGCCTCGCAGGCGAAGCGACCACGCTATCCGAGGTCCCCTATTGGGACAAGGCTTCCTTCCATCCTCGCCCCTGCGCTCTCGTCCCACTAGGCAAGAACGCCCAAGGCTTCGAAGAGTTTCGCAACGAGGCCGATCGGAGCGTCCTGATCCTCATCCCCGGCACCGAGTTCACGATGGGCGATCGCACGGGCCGCCTCGAGCCCCAGTGCCGCCCACCCCACAAGGTGCGCATCGACACCTTCCTGATGGACAAAGTGCCCATCACGAGGCAGCAGTTCAAGATGTTCCAGGACAGGACCGGATACCAGAAGCTCGACCTCGACGTTACCTACAGCGGATACGACGTCTGGGACCGACGCCCGATGGGAAACCTGACCTGGAGAGACTCGGCGGCCTACCTGGCCTGGGCCGGCAAGCGATTGCCGACGGAAGCCGAGTGGGAGCTGGCCGCGGGCGGCGCCGACGGTCGCCGATACTCCTGGGGCAATGACCCGCTTCAGCCCGAGGTGAACGTCGACAGCCAGATTCGCGGTCCCGCCCCGCTTCGTCCGGACCCGCTGCCCGTCGGCAGCTTCCCGCGCTCGGCGTCGCCCTATGGCGTGCTCGATATGGGTGGTGGCGTCCGCCAGTGGTGCGCCGACTGGTTCGACCGCACTTACTACGGCCATTGCCCACCCCGGAATCCCCAGGGCCCCGATGGCAGCGCACAGGGCGACAAGGTCGAGCGCAGCGCCGGCTGGGAGGCCGGCAGTCTGGAAGACTTCGAGGTCGCCCACCGCTTCGGCAAGCACTCCATCATCAGCTCCACGCGAGAAAGACTTTCAACACGGAGGCACAGAGACACGGAGGTTTCTCTCTGCCTCTGTGGCTTCGTGTCTCTGTGTTAGGTCTTTCCTCTTGGCATGAACCATGATGCTTGGACTGTAGCGTTGATTTGAAAACGATCTACTAGAGCGCGCTCGACAACCGAACAGCGAGGAGCGACGCCCCCGGAAAAATTGTCTTTGACTCCAGGATGAGGGTGTGGTACACTGACGAACTTCCCAAGCGGAGAGGTTGCCAACAAACGAGCGGGGTCGCTCGGAGGTGATCAGTAACGTTTGGGGCCGGAGAGCGATTCTGCAGAGTCTCTTTTCGGAGCGCCGGGTAAAACCGGCGTGAACGCCGGCAGGCCTGAGGGACCGGCAGGGCGCAAGCCCGAAAGCAGTAGTGGCCCTGGGGTCCTCGAGTACCAGAGGACGAGGTTGGACAAAGGTCGTCCATGGAGTGCGCCGGAGCAATCCGGATGCAAATGACCTTTTGATGAACGGTACTGAAGGCAGGGAAGACCCCCGAACTGCCCCGGCTGGAGAGTTCAAAGTCTGACGCCGATTCTCCGAGCAACCAGGTTCCGCGTGGCGCCAGGACGCAGATTGCGATTGCCTCAAGGTCTGTGCCCGGAGAACGAGCGGGATCATTGCCGTCAGCAGGTTGTCCGGTTGAGGAGCGGTCGCAAGGCCGATTCTCGAAGGACCGAGTGGATGGACCGAAGAGGGCCAAGACCCCGCGAGAACGCATCCTCTCTCAGGAGCCCCGGTTCGCAAGAGCCGGGGTTTCTGCTGTCACCGTCTCTCCGACCATGAATGCAATGAGGCCCCATCCGGCTGTCGCAAACGAGTTGGAGCGCATTCGCGCCCAGATTCTGAAGGACACGTATCCGCGTTGGAGCGCGCTTGCCTGGGCGCGAACCAAGCTTCTGGCCCTGATCGCCGACGTCGCCTTCGACCACCCGCACCAACGCTCCAAGGGCGTCGTCCGGGAGATTTCGCCCGTTGGATTCGAGGCCCTCTCTTTGCGATCGGTCGGCGACGTGTCCAGGTCCCAGGCCGAAGAGTTGTTCGTCGAAGTGCGGTACAGCACTTCCGTTCACTACGTGGGCCGAGTCGCGCGAAAGGCCGAAGCCGCGGCCCGCTCGCTTCATTGGACCGTGACCGAGACCAACTCCAATCCTCAGTGGAAGCCGGCCTTTCAGATCGTGAGCCTGCCGCTGGACGTGCTGGTCACTTTCCACTCCGGAGGCCGTTTCAAGGAGGCCGAGCTTCGGCGCTTCGGCTATGGCAGAGGTCAGCTTGGCGTTCCCTGAGCCTTACCTTGCCGGTGAGGTACGGCCGGGCTCCGAGAAGTTCTATGCCACGCCCATCGCCCGCAGCCCGTGCACGGTCATCCACGCCGCGGCGTAGGCAATGCCGGTGAAGGCGAACGTCTGCGCCGTGGGCATCCACCAGCCGCCGGCTTCGCGACGCGCCACGGCTGCGGTCGACAGGCATTGCATCGCGAAGATGAAGAACACGATGAGCCCGATGCTCGTGGCGGTGGTGAAGAGACGAGAACCGTCCGCGTTCTTGGCCTTGTTCATCGTGGCAACGAGCGATTGCTGCACCGAGTCCACATCTTCGCTGGCGACGTGAAAGATGATGGCCAGCGAGCCGACGAAGATCTCGCGGGCCGTGAAGGCGGCAATGAGCGAAACGCCGACGCGCCAGTCGAGACCGATGGGACGCATCACCGGCTCCATCCACTTTCCGGCGCGGGCGGCGTAAGACGCTTCGAGTTGCTTGGCCTGGCCCTCGGCCTTGGAGAGCTCGGCCGTCGGCACGGCTGGCAGGTTGGACAGCAGCCAGAGCACGGTCGACAGCACCAGAATCGGCACGCCCGCCT
>JACQFU010000268.1 GCA_016199905.1 Candidatus Wallbacteria bacterium | reverse complement strand
GGTGAACCCGGACCTGCGCGACGCGTGGTTCGATCTTGCCCTCTCTTACACGTACGCCCGCGAGTGGAAGTTCTCCGAATACTGCATCGCGCGGGTCAAGAAGATGGGCGGAGACACCAACTTCCTGGAGGCGGAGCTGAAAAAGGCGCGTCCACCCGAGAAGCCTCAACCCAAGCAGGAGAAGTCGAAGGGACTGGAGCCTGGGAACGTCTTCGGAATCATCGTGCCGAGGAAGCCGCCGACGGAGTCCCAGCAGGCGGTGGCCGTGCAGTACCAGACCGGCGGCGGCCGCTACCTGGAGACCAAGCAGTACGCCCTTGCCGTCGATCAGTACAAGCAGGCCCTGGCGATCAACCCCGGCCTGACGGACTGCTGGTCGGACTTCGCCTTGGCCCTCACCTACTCGGGACAGTACGACCTGGCGCAGGCAGCCATCGACGAATTGAAGAAGCTCGGCGGCGACGCGACCTTCGCGACAGCCGAGTTGGCCAAGGCCAAGCCTCAGGGCCCCGGCGTCAGCGCCAACGGCAACGTGGCTCCTCCCGGGATGAAGTAGCCATCCGCCGGGTTACGCGGGCTTCTTGCGGTTCACGGTCGCGATCCCTGCCTGATCGACCGGCATCATCACGACCTCGTTGATGTTCACGTGCGGGCTGCGCGTGGCGCAAAAGAGGATCGCGTCGGCAACGTCTTCCGCCGTGAGCGGGGTCATTCCGGCGTAGACGGACTTGGCGCGCGCGGCGTCCCCTCGGAACCGGATCACGGAGAACTCCGTCTCGACCATGCCCGGGTCGACGCTGCTCACGCGGATGCCGGCGCCCGCCAAGTCGAGCCTCATCGCCTCCGTCAGCGCCTTCACGGCGGACTTCGTGGCACAGTAGACGTTTCCGCCCGGATAGACCCAGTGGCCGGCGGCGCTTCCCAGGTTGATGACGTGTCCCGAACCGCGCTCGACCATGCCGGGAAGGATGGCCCTGGTGACGTAGAGCAGCCCCTTGATGTTGGCGTCGATCATCTCGTCCCACTCCTCGATGCTGCCCTTCTGGATGGGATCGAGTCCGAGGCCGAGACCGGCATTGTTGATCAGGAGGTCGATCTCGGGCCAAGGCACGGCCCGGATGCCCTCCAGGTCGCGCACGTCCAGCACGATGGTCGTCAGCTCGATGCCGTGGAGCTCGGCCAGCTCGCGCCCCAGACTCTGGAGCCGGTCTTCCCGGCGGCCGGTGAGCACCAGGGCGCACCACTCCTCCGCGAACACCCGGGCGCAAGCCTCTCCGATGCCTGAAGTGGCGCCCGTTACGAGGACCCTCTTCCCAGCGAGTGAAATCACCTCTAAGCTCCTTTGTATCCGTTCGTCGCCCCTGGAGGCGCCGGCCCCGCGAGGATAACATGCCGGCATTTGGGGCGCGAGTGACTCTCCGGCCGCCAGCCGGCCACGCTCTTCCCGGCGCGTGATACACTCGCCCGGTGAACAACGAGGAAGTGTCCGCCGGGACTGCTACGGCGACCCCCGGGCTGCCGCAGCCCCTGGAGCTGGCGGCCAAGCTGCAACCCCTCGTCGAGGTCATCGCGCGGCCGGCGATCGCTTTCGACTCCTGCGGAACGGTTCACGCCATCAACGAGGCCGCCGAGAACTTGCTGGGCATCCAGCGCGGGAACCTCATCGGCCGGGGCGTCGAGCTGACCAATTCGCTCTACACCAAGCGCGAGAGCCGTCAGGAGCGCGACACGGCGGTGAGGGGCGACGGCCGCGTGTGGGAAGGCGAGTGGGTCAAGGTCCACGCCAGCGGCCAGGAGGTGCCCGCGCGAGTCCGAGTCGTTCCCCTATCGGGCTCCGATTGTCTTCTGGAGGTCGTCGTAGCCGCAGAGGAAGGTCCCTCGGCTGCCGAGCTGGAACGGCGCCTCATGACCGCGCTGGCCGAGTTGGCCCCCGTCGGCCTGCTGATTCTGGACGTGAAGAACGACATCCTCTACTCCAATCCCACTTTCGAGAAACAGTTCAACCGCAGCCGTCGCGTCCCCGCGGGCGTGCCGCTGGCCCGCTACTTCGACACCGCCGACTACCTCCGGCTCTTCGGCGGCATCTCCAAGGCGGCCAGCCGCTGCCCGGATCGCGAACCCGCCACTCTGCGCCCTCAAGACGGCGGGGGCCGCCCGGTCCGCGTGAGCGCCTCCGACATCTCCGACGACCTTGGGCGGGTCACCTTCCGGATCGCCGCGATCGAGGACCTGGCGGAAGTCGAGGGCGCGCGGGAGGACGCCGCCCTGTTGCTCGAGGCCACCCGCCACCTCGGCGAAGCCTTGTTCTTCACCGACCCGAACGGCTCGGTGTTCTTCGCCAACAAAGCCGCCGAAACGCTGTTCGGGAAGAGCGAGGAGGCGCTCATCGGCGCGAAGATCGAAGAGCTGGCAGGAAAGAGTGTGACGCCGCGCGCTGGAACACCCTTTGAGGTTGTAGCCTTCTCGGTCAGGTTGAAGCTGTCGGGTGGAAAGCCGGTCTCCAAACAGGTTACGGCGTTCGGCGTACCGGGCAAGGGCGGCAACACGATCGCCCGCGGCTGGCTCTTTTCGCCCCCACGGCGAAAGGGCCGCGGTCAGACGCCCAGCGGGTCGTAGCTCAGCGCGATCACGATCAGCCTCCGGAGCGTGCGCGCCATCTCGTGGCCGCGGATGGCTTGCTTGCCGCGGAAGGTGTCCGCGCTGGCGCCCTCCACTATGCCCGTCTTCAGCGATCGAGCCAGCTTGTGATAGGCCAAGGTGGGCAGCGAGTGCAGGTCCAGGTAGTGCGCGCTGGGCTGGCCATCGTAGTAGCGGAAGATCCGCAACTTGCTCCCCAGCCCATCGAGAGCCCGGTCCACGATGGCGGCCAGTTCGAAGCGGCTCACGGGTTTGTTCCACCAGTCGCCGATGTCGTAGGGCCGCACCAACCCGGAGCCCAGCGCCAGCTCGACCTGGAGGTGGCCCCACATCGCGGGCTCGATGACGGGATGCGTCAGGTAATCCAGCTCATCGGGGAAGATCCGCCCGTAACGCGCCTCGACGAGCTGCACGAACTTGCCCACGAGAAAGGCGATCGAGCGGCGATCGAGCGCCTCGTCGTCTTCCAGCGCCGGCCCCTGATAGCCGTCGAGCACTCCGCGAGTCTTCAGGAACTGCAGAGTGTCCGCCGAGTAAGGCGCCATGAACTCGGACCTCGCGAGCACCTTCTTTGGGCCGACGTGGAGATCGATCCGCCCGGCGTAGTACCGCGGGCGCACCTTTCCCAGCAGACCCGTGCCTCCGTCGCAGGGCGGCGCCAGCAGCATGGCCAATCCGAGCGCCATCGCGAGTCTTCGCATCGTTCATGCTATCGGTCGAAGCGCCGGCGGATAAAGGCGGGTGCTCGGGGACGGCTCCCGTCGCATCGCTGCAACGCCGGCCGGTCGTCGCGGCCGCGTGGTAAGCTCTCGCCGAAGAGTCCGCGACAATTTCTCGGTCTCGAGATCCCGCTCCCAGCGCCATTCCGAGGGTCCAGGGTCGAGGGGCGCGAGCCGATTCGCCTGAACCAGGAGCCGTCCAGGTATGGAAGTTGCTCTCCCGCCACGCGTCATGGAACAAGGCAAGAAATGCTATCGGGGCATCCCGTACTGCACCATCGGCATCGTCCTGGGAATCGTTTCGGGGACCATCGAGTTCCTCGACTCGCGCTGGCTCGGATTCCGCGTCACGCTCCACGGCCAACCCAACACGTGGATTCCCTTGCTCTGGCACACGATGACCTGGAGCGGCATCTTCTACCTGCTCGCTCGCTTTCTCGAGCAGCGGTTGCTGGCCCGCGAGGCCGCGGAGATCATCGCCGACCAGTACCAGAAGCTCGTGGCCAGCCAGAACCAGTTGCTGCGCAGCGCCAAGCTGGCGGCCCTGGGCGAGTTGTCGGCCAGCATGGCCCACGAGATCCGTAATCCCCTCGGCATCATCCGATCCTCGGCCGCTCACATCCGGGAGAGCTTCCAGGAGGCGGACCCCAACTACAAGGCCTGCGAGTTCATCACCGAGGAGATCGATCGGCTCAACGGCCTCATCACTTCGCTTCTGCGCTTCGCCCGTGCCAAGGAGCCCATCTTCCGGCCGGCGGACCTGAACGGCATTCTGCAGCGTTCGGCGGACTTCGTCGGTAGCGAGTTGCGCAAGCGCGACATCGAGCTGGAGTGTTACCTGCACCCGGGAATTCCGGAAACGACCGTCGACGAGGACCAGATCTATCAGGTGGTGCTGGAGCTGCTGCTGAACGCGTCTCACGCGATAGGCTCGCACGGTCGTATCGTGGCGCGAACCAGTCTGGCGCCCGCTCCGCACGCGGTGGCGCTCGCCATAGGCGACACCGGTCCGGGCATCCCGCCCGAGAATATGGACCGCATCTGGGACCCGTTCTACACGACGCGCCCGGAAGGCACCGGCCTGGGCCTTTCGGTGGTCAAGCAGATCGTGGAGCGTCACAAGGGCGAGATCCGCGTGGAATCCCCGCCGGGCCGCGGCACCACGTTCCACATCCGCTTGCCCGCGAGCGTTGCCGATGAGGCCGAACGCCCGGACGAGCTGCGAGGTCCGAATTGAAGCCTCGCGTGATGCTCGTCGACGACGAGCCCCGGATGACTCAAATCTTGGCGATGGTCTTCGAGAAGCAGGGCTACAAGACCACGACGTTCAACGACCCGAAGAAGGCGTTGGCTCGGCTCGAAGAGGATGCCTTCGACCTTCTGGTCACCGATCTCTCGATGCCCGGAATGGACGGACTGGAACTGCTGCGGCGCTCCAAGGCGATCGCTCGAGAGATGCCGGTGGTGCTCATCACCGCCCACGCCACGGTGAAGTCCGCGGTCACGGCGATGAAGGAGGGCGCCTTCGACTACATCATCAAGCCCTTCGATAACGAAGAGCTGAAGAACATCGCCGCCAACGCGCTGGAGATGTCCCGCCTGGCTCGAGAAAACAAGTATCTCAAGGGCGAGCTGAAGAGCCGGTTCCTGGTCGACGGATTCATTGCCGAAGATGCGCGCTCCGAGGCGCTGATGGAGCTGGTCCGGCGCGTCGCGGCCAGCAAGGCGACCGTGTTGATCCGGGGAGAAAGCGGGACGGGCAAGGAGATGGTCGCCCGCGCGCTTCACATGTACGGAGACCGCGTCGGCAAGCCGTTCGTGGCCGTCAACTGCAAGGCCCTCACGGAGTCGCTGCTGGAGACGGAGATCTTCGGCCACGAAAAGGGCGCTTTCACCGGATCCACGGCGCAGAAGAAAGGCCGTTTCGAACTGGCTCATCAGGGGACTCTCTTCCTCGACGAGATCGGCGAGGTGAGCGAGGCATTTCAGGCCAAGCTCCTGCGCGTGCTGCAAGAGGGCGAGTTCGAGCGGGTGGGCGGAACCCAAACCGTGCAGGTCGACGTCCGGGTCATCGCCGCGACCAACCGCGACCTGGAGACTCAGGTGAAGGAGGGGCGCTTCCGCGACGATCTCTATTTCCGCCTGAACGTCATCCCCATCGTGATCCCGCCGCTGCGCGAGCGCAAGGGCGACGTCCTGCCGCTGGCGCAGCACTTCCTGCGCAAGTACTCCGAAGAGATGCAGCGTCCCGTGAAAGAGCTTTCGTCCGAAGTGCGCGAGTTCTTCCTGTCTTACGGCTGGCCGGGCAACGTCCGGGAGCTGGAGAACACGATCGAGCGCGGAGTGGTGCTGGCGCGAGGCAACGAGCTGACGATGGAAGACATCATGATGACCTCCTCGCCGGCCATCGAAGGCGGAGAGCCCACGGTTGCAGGCGCCGCAGACGTTCCGCTGGGGGCCCACCTCGACCACGCCGCCGCCGACTACATCCGGCGAGTGCTCGACGAAAACGAGGGCAAGAAGCTGCGCTCCGCAGAGATCCTGGGCATCGATCGGGCCACGCTCTACCGCCTGATGAAGAAGTACGGGATCGCGGGATGATGCACCGCTGCAACATGGCGTCGCCGTGTTGCAACGTGGCAGCGGGGCGCAGGCGCGACACCGCCTCCTGACCGGAGGCCGGCGACCACAGCCGAGTCGGCAGCGTTCATCGGAATTCTCGAGGGCACCCGTTGCTCCTTCCGGTCGTCTGGCACGCCTCTTGAGTAGGGAGTGGCGTTCCAGAAAGACCACAAGGACCCAGGAGGAGACAGATGAACGGCAAGACGATGGCAACGGTGCTCTTGGCGGCGGCGCTCTCGGCGCTCCCCGCAGGCGCGCAGGGCCAGTACCTGGTCGCGTCGTTCGCTCCGGCGCCGGCAGCAGTCCAGACCACGGCTTCCCGCCCGGTCGTCCTCGCCAGCGTCGTGGCCCTCCCGTCGCACGCCCTCTCGAAGGCAGTCCGGACGCCCGCGGCCCGATCGGCCGGCGCCGCAGACGCCGCCCCGGTGTCCAACGCTCCTCGCGCGGCCACCGGCGAGGTCTCGAGCCTGCAGGCGCTGAAGTGGATCTACGCGGTCGTCACGTGCCACGACTCGACCACGTGCGAACGCCACACCAAGGGCCTGCAGGTCAACTTCGCACTGCCCTACTGAGGCGTAATGCTGCCGGCCGCTTTCTTCCGATGATCCATGGGCGGGGCCCTCGGAGGGCTCCGCTCTCGATGGCCCAAGGGCAGAACGACAGGACAGGTCCGGGGGCGCGCCGCAGCGCGGCCCTGTGCTTGCTGCTCGCGTTCTGGGGCTCAGGGGGCGCAGGGGCCAGCTTGCCCGTGGCACCCGCCGTTGTTCGCGTTTTCGCCGCCGGCTCCGCCCCGGCTTCGCCAAGCCGCAGTTCGGCCGTTCCGGTCGCGTCCATCGCGCCCCAAAGCCGAGCGTCGACTCCCCCGCCAGTATCCCCTGACGAAGCTGCTCGGGCAGCTCTCGAAGCGGCGGTGCGCTATCGCCACGCCTTCGCGTTTCGGCAAGCCTTCGTCACACTGGGAGCCGCCCTTCGCGGGCTGGGGTTCCGTGGCGAACTGGCGCAGGCCGTCGTCGATACTGCGCTCGCCGCCGACGATCCCGACTCCGCTCTCGAGATCGCACGGAACCTCCCCGGCCTTGCGGGCCGCGTCCTTTCGGCCCACGTGACCCTGGCGACGACGGACGAGGCTCCCGCCGCGGAGGTCGAAGCCATCC
This sequence comes from Candidatus Wallbacteria bacterium, assembly GCA_016199905.1. GTDB lineage: Bacteria > Muiribacteriota > UBA6191 > JACPRK01 > JACPRK01 > JACPRK01. The sequence continues at coordinate 14,724 of JACQFU010000268.1, read as the reverse complement.
TGAAGGAGCCTCTCTCTACCGCTGAGCCCCACGCAGCGGCGGTCTACGAACACCTGGAGCAGCTCGCGCGCCGTCATTTCTCGGAAGCTGTGCGAGGACAGGCGCTCCTGCTGCTGCTTCTGGCGCGCCATCGGGAGAAGCTCGATTGCCGGGATGCCCTTGGCCGGCTGCTGGCCGGGCCGCCAGCCTGGCGCCGGCGGCTGGACAGTTTCCTGGTCGAGGCGGATCCGCTGGAGCCCCTGGACGGCGACTACTGGACCGCCCTGACGAAATACGCGGAGTCCGCGGCCGAGAGGCCCGCTCACTCGCGCTCCGCGACAGCCACGACGACGAGCTCACCCGAGTCCGCCGCATCCGCTGCCCTGTCTGCGCTGGCCGCGCAAATCGAGCGGCGGTCCGCTGCCGCTCGACCGGGACCCTACGCCGCATTGATGGCCTGCCGCGCGCTCGGCGGCGACCGTCCGATGGCCGTCGTCTGGGCCAGGCGTGCGGCCGCCGCCACTCCGCAGGGAGCCGTCGACCTGGTGTTGCCACTATCGAAGCTGATGGCCCGGGCCGGCCTATTGGAGGATGCCTGCGCACTTCTGGGCCCCCTGGAACGCGCGCTGGTCTCGAGCCTGTCCCCACGGTCGCCGTCGCGCGGACAGGACGTGTACACCCGCGCCTCGCGCGTGTTCGCTCAGCTGGCCTCGCTGGCGCTTCTGGAGGGCCGCGACGAGCGCGCGTTCGATTACGTCAAACGCTCCATCGACTCCGGTGGAGACCCGCGTCCGGCCTTGCGCTGCCTGGAACAGCTGGGCGCCCTCCCGGCCACGCGACCAAGGGCGGTGGCGCTGATGGAGACGACGACCTCCTGCGGCGCCCTCGCGCTCTCCACGGCGGCCCGCGTCCTGGAGCGCGCCGGCGACTTGGACGGCGCGCTCGCCCGTTACCGGAGGTCTGTCGCCTTTCCCGCTCCCGGCCCCCTGTCTTTCGCACGGCTGGCCTGGCTGGAGTCGACCCGAGGCAGTCCCACTGCGGCACTCGAGACGATCTCGGCCGGGTTGCGCCAGCTGCCCGCCGATCCCGTCCTGATCGGCGAGGTCGTCCGCCACGCGGCGTTGGCGGGCCGATCCGACCGCGTGCTGGACACCCTGATCCGCCTGCATCCGGACCCTCCCCGCGATCCGGAGCGTCTCCGGGGCCTGCTCGGTCTCCTCGAAGCGCATGCCTCGGACTCGGCGGGTCGTTCGAGTCTCACCACTCTCTTCGGCTCGTGGTTGCTACGAGGTCCCGCAGACTGCAGCGTCGACGTACTGCAGATCCGAGTCGCTCTGGCTCGCTGCGAGCTGGCACTGGGCCGATCCGAACGAACGGCCGAGCTCGTCCGCACACCGGAGGCCGGGACCGTCCTGCAACCCTCTCAGCTCGACGCCGCCTCGCGCGCGCTGTTGTTTCTGGCCCGGGCCCGTTCGCTCGCCGAGTCGCACCGCGTCACTGCCGCCGTTCACGCGGGCCTGCTGGCGCTCGACGCGGAGCCCAACTCCGTGGAGGTTTCGTCTCGACTCGTGGACCTGATCAACACCTATCCGCACCCCGGTTACCTGATGGGCGCCTTCTACTTGAAGACCACGGGCAACCCTCTCTACGCGCCGTTCCAGGCTCGCTATCACGCCGCCGTGAAGGATGACTCGACCTCGCGCTCGTACTATCGCGCGGCGGTTCGCGCCTTCCCCGACGACAGCGCCTTGAGATTGGAGTACGCGCGCTTCCTGCTCGATCGGGGCGACGACCGCTCGGCCGCGCAGGTCTACCTGGCGCTGGGAGAGCGGCGCGGATATCGCTACGATCGCAGCTGGGGCCCGCCGCTGGCGCGAATCACCCTCGCCCGTGGAGACACCAAGACGTTCCTCGATGTGTTCTCGCGGTGGCTCGTCCAGGAGGAGGCGCTCGACAGCGGCATCGCTCGCAGCTTCCTGCGCCTCGGCAAGCAGGCCGGACTGCTCGAACAAACCGCGGATCTGCTCTCCCGGCTTTGCGCGACGGAACCTCGCTTCGTCACCTTGCACGAGGCCCTCGCGTTGGCTCTGCGCGAGCTGGGCCGCGACGGCGAGGCGCAGGCCGCCGAACGCACGCGTGAAACCGTGGCGCGCTCTCCCGACGCCGTGCTGGCCGGCGTCTATCTGGGCGACCTCGGCGCCCCTCCGGCCCCGCCGGAGCACGCCGCGGACCGCGCGTCGCTCCCCGCGCCCGCGACTCCGGCACACGCCGAGTAGCCCGGCGCTTACTTCGACTCCGGAATCCTCAGCGCGATCAGACCCTTGTCGGTCGACGCGAAGAGCGATTCGGCGTCGGCCGCGAGATCGTGAAGGTCCCCGTCGATGCCCGACAGGATCGCGGATCGGCCTGTCTGCAGCCAGAGGATGGCGACCGCCCCCCGCTCCGGCGACCAGAGGAAGCGGTCGCCCGACACCTGCGGAAACGAGATTCTGGGACCCAGCTCGTGGCTCGCCACCGGAACGCCTCCGTCGGCGGAGAGGACGTGCAGACGCGAGTTCCAGATGAAGCCGACCTGGTTGCCCCAGACCCAGGGACCGGCCGCGGGCGGATCGCCCTCCGGCAATTGCTGGCTCCAGACGAGCTTCCCGAGCGAGTCGACGGCCATCACGCTGCGTCCGGCCACACCCACGATGCGGTCTCCGACGGACGCCGGCCCCGGATTCGAAAGATACGGAGCATCCGCTCGGTATTCCCAGAGCTTGCGTCCCGTCGCCCGCTCGATCGCCACCAGCCGCTCGCCGACGACTGCGACCTCGGCTCCCGCCGTCAGGAGCAGCGACTGCCCGTCGCCGGCACCCAGGTCATCCTTGCGGAGCAGGTTGCCGCGATGCGGGTCCAGCAGCAGCACAGCCGTGCCGGCCGGCGGCGTCGACACCAACAAGAAGAGAGCGTCGGGCGCCGCCTCGGGCCTCGCCAGGATCTGTCCCGGAACCTGCACCGAGAGCGCGCGTTCTCCCGTATCCTGGCGATACGCGATCAGCGTTCCGCCGTCGCCTGCGACGTAGACCAGGTCGTTGGCCGCAACGGGAGCGTGCATCTCCTTTCGGCCGGGACTGGCCTCCCAGAAGACGCTTCCGTTTCTCTTCCGGTACGCGACGACCTTGGCCCCGGGCTGCGCCGCCAGCAGGACGTCGCCGGCCGAGGTGAGTCGCGCTACGGGCGCCTTCGACTTGCGCCAGAGCACCGGGCCGCTCCCCGAGGGCATCAGCAACCATGCCGCGAGCATCAGCAAGGCCCCCAGAGCCAGCGCGCCCCAGGCCATCGGCGGAACGATATCCCAGAAAGGCGGCCGTGGCGTGTCGAGGACTCGCATCCGGCGATTGTCTCGCTCGACCTCCACGGAGAAGATGGCCTGGCAGAGTTCCTTGAGGTCCGAATCCGTTACCTTCCCGGCCTGGAACAGGACGAACACCCGCTCGCCCAGGCCGTGCACCTGCTCGCGGCGGATCGAGATGCTGTCGACCACATCCTCGCCCCGGTCCAGTTGCTGCGAGGCCTGGCGGATGCGATCGCAGTAGGCAGCCAACTCGGGCAGGAAGGCTGCGTCCTCCTTCATCTTCTTGTAGGCAGCCAGCCCGAGGCTGGAGAGCAAACCGCGTCGCTTCTCCTCCAGGTCCGTCTCGGCGGCGATGGCCTCCGCCCGTACACGCACGTGCGGATCGCGATCCTTGAGGGCCAGCTTGATACGGTTGCGCGCCCGGGCGTCCGGAAACTCGGCCAGCTTCTCGAGCGCGGCCAGCCGGATCGCCGGGTCGGAATCGTTCATCCGCAGCAGGAGCACGGGCAGCGAGTCGCGCGTCCAGCGGCCGCTGACGCCTCGTTCCCGGTACTTCTCGTGGAGCTCTCGCGCCAGCTTGTTGGTCCGGCCCAGCACCTCGAGGACCTTCAGGACCTTGAGCTGGATCTCCTGGTTCTTGTTCTGCAGGCCGATCTCGAGAATTTCCCGGATGTGATCGGTGCCAATCTCCTTCAGAGCAAACAGCGCCGAATCGGCCAGGAGGGGATCGGGCGCCAGCAGCATCTCCTTGAGGGTTCCGAAGGCGCGGTCCGCATCCTTGGCGGCCATCACACGCGCGGCGTTGGCTCGGACGCGGTTGTTCGGATCGGTAAGCAGCGGCTCGATGAGCGGATAAATGGAGGGCAGTCCCGTGGCGGCAAGTCCCTCGATGGCGTTGGCCCGGACGCGGCCGTCCGGATGATGCAGATACCCGGCGACAAGGCCCACTTCGTCGGGACCGCCGACACTGCCGATGGCCTTCTCGAGCGTGGCGATGACGAACAGGTGGTCCTCGACGGCAAGCCGGTCGCGCAACACGGCCAGCGCCTGGTCTCGCGAGAGCTGGACGGCACGGCCGACGGCGTCGATACGCTCCCGGAAGGAAGAGCTGGCGAGAGCCTGCACGAGCTCCGAAATCACGGGCGGGGCAGCCGCTTCGGGCGCAGGGCCCTCGAGCGCGGCCGAGGCCACCTTGCTGCCCGCTGCAGCAAGATTCTCGAGGGCCTGGCGCACTTTGGGCGTCAACTCGCCGGTCTCACGCCGCAGCATGTGACGAAGCACCTTCGCGGCCTCGTCTCCGGCCAACTGGCCCAGCAACCAGATCGCGGTCGCCCGCATCCAGACCTCCGGGGCGACCGCCATCGCCTCGGCGCCGGCCAGAGCGCGCGACCGATCGAATTGGGCCAGCGCCAGGAGCGCATTGCCGCGAGTGCGATTGTCCGGGTCTTCCAGAAGAGGCGTCAGCAGCGACTTCAGCCGCGGATCTTGCAACTCCTGGAGCGCCTCCACGGCGTTGGCACGCACGCGACTGTCGGGATCGGAGAGGAACCGGCGGAGCAGCTCGAAGCTGTCGAGCCGCCGGAACCGCGCAAGGGCCCGAACCAACGTGGCCCTGGGGCGAGGGTCGGTCTCGGCCGCAAGTCGCTCCGAGAGCACCACGTAAATCGCCGGATCGACCAGCTTGAGAGTAGCCACGGCGGCGGCAACGCGGCGCTCCGGATCGGGTGCCGTCAACAACCGGCGCCAGCCTGCCAGATCGACGTCGTCGGCGGCGGCCTCGTCGAGCACGCGCTCCCAGTCCCCACGCGGTTCGGGACTGTCTTGCCGTAACTTGTTCATGCCGACCCGGGCGAAGTAGCGGACGGCGGGAGAGACGTCGCGCGTCATCCGCTCCAGCAGCGCGAGGGCTTCAGGTCCCCCGCTCTGCGTGAGGCCGATGACCGCGAATTTTCGTACCTCCTCCAAGTCGCTGGAGAGGTCCGCGGCGAGCCTATCCTGGGTCGCTATCTCATCCATTGAAGTCACCGCCCCATGGTTAACGCGTTTGGTGCAAAACGGCAGATCGGCCTGGAGCACGTCGGCGGCACACATCTTGAGTGCGATGCCGATAGCTGTTTGTATATCTTGACCACTCGATGAGACTTGCCCTTCCCTTTTTGCTGGCGACAGCGACCGTCAGCGGCGTCCTGGCTGCCGGCGGCGTCAGCCCGTCACCGGCCAAGATCCCGGCGCTTCAGAAGCTGGCGCGCGAGGCCGGGGCCGCGGCTTTCACGGATCTCGACTCCGCCGGAGACCACGTGAAGCGGGTCCGCTGGCTGGCAACCGATCCGGGGGCGGGCGCTCCGGCCGAGCGAGCACGTGCCTTCCTGCAGCGGCACCGCGAGGCGTTCGGCGTGATGTCCCAAAACAGGACGCTGGTGGAAGTACTGACCCAGGACGGCCTGACCGGGCATCACGTGCGGTTCCAACAGACGATCGGCGGTTTGCCGGTCCACGATGCCTTCGTCGGCGTCGACGTGGACCGCGCGGGGCGAGTGCGAGGCGTGGCAAACGACAGCCAACCCCACCTCGAACTCGCCACCGGCGTCCGCAGCGTCACGGCCACGGATGCCGTGTCGATCGCACTCCGATTGCTTTCCATTCAGGGCAGTTTCCGGGGCAAAGTCGCCACGCAGGAGGTCGCGTTTGCGTCCGCTGGTGTCGCGCGCCCGGCATGGCGGGTCACGGTCCCGGCCTACAAACCCAGAGGCGACTGGGAGGTCTTGGTCGACGAGATCGACCGGAAAGTCCTCTCCAAGCGCGACCGCCTCTGCTACGCCGATGGCACCGGGCGGGTCTTCGACCCGAACCCCGTAGTGGTGCTGAAGAACACGAGCCTGCGAGATCAGAACGACCTGGACTCGGCGGTTCCCGACGCCGCCTACTCCATCGTCGCGCTTCACGGGTTGGACGGCACGGGCCTGTTGAGAGGGCAATTCGTGGACTGCTTCTCCGCGACGGCGGCCAGTCAGTCCGGAACGCCCGGGCCCATGACACGTGCCAACGAGCCCTCGCTTCAGTTCCTCTACAGGCGTTCGGATCGACGCTTCGAGGAGACGATGGCCTACTACCATCTGGACTCGCTGCAGCGTTTCATTCAGAGCGACCTGGGTTTCCCGAACGTGATGAACCGGCGGATCTCCATCAACGCTCACGCGTTTCCCGAGGACAACTCGTTCTACAGCCCGGACACCAAGAGCATCAGCTACGGCGAAGGCGGAGTCGACGACGCAGAGGATGCGGACGTCATTCGCCATGAGTATGGCCACGCGATCCACGACGATCAGGTTCCGGGCTGGGGAGCCAGCGCGCAATCCCGGGCGATGGGCGAAGGCTGGGGTGACGCGCTTGCGGTCCTGAGCTTTGCAGCGACCGGGCAGACGTTCAACGTTCCCGTAGTCGCAGATTGGGACGCGACGGCCTACTCCGGGGCCAACCCGCCCAACCTCAGGCGCGTGGATGGTACGAAGGTCTACCCCAGGGACGTGGTCAACGAAGCCCACGCCGATGGCGAGATCTGGTCGGGGGCGATCTTCCGGTGCCGCAACCTGCTGGGAGGAGCAGGCGTGGGCGATCGACTGATGTTGCGCTTGCTGATCCAAAGCCACTTCAGCCTGACGCCCTCGGCCAGCTTCGCGGACGGCGCCAACGCGATACTGGCGGCGGACGCCGATCTGAACAGCGGGACCAACATCGCCACGCTCAGGGGCGTCTTCGCGGAGCGAGGCCTGCTGCCCGCCAGCACGGCGCCCGTGATCAGCGCAGCGACTCCGCGATCGGGGATCAACCGCTCGGCAGTCGACATCCAGGTGACCGGGTTCGGTTTCACCGGCGCCACGGCCGTTTCCTTGGCGGCGCCCGGGTCGCCGGCGCTGACGCCTATCCAGGTCCTGGACGACGGGCATATCCTGGCGCACGTTCCGGCGGGCATCGCCGCGGGTTCCTACGCGATCGTCGTCGCGGGTGCGAACGGAACCGGGAGTGGGCCGGGCCGGTTTCACGTGGACGACCATCCCGACTCGGCGGCTGAAGTGACTCTACAGGAGCGGATCCTTCCCAACGGTTCCCTCTCGGGGAACATCGGCGACGGAAAGGACACGGACTGGTTCGCTTTCCCAGCCAAGGCCGGCGGGTCGTACACGTTGGCAGTTGCGGCTCCGAACGACCTGGACACGGTCCTGACTGTCTATGGCCTGGACGGCACGACCGAGCTGGCGACCAACGACGACATCTCCACCAGCAACCGCAACAGCCGAATCGACGGGTTCACACCGGCCCAATCGGGCAATTACTTCCTGAAGGTGAACGGCTACGACGGGGGTGTCACCGGACCTTACGGCGTCTCCGTCACCGGGCCTGGCGGCACGGACCTCCTCGTGAACAGCTTCACGACGTCGGCGGCGATCACCGGAGGGCAACCGGTCTCGTTGCAGATCGACCTGAGGAACGTGGGCGATCAGGCTGCGGGCCCTTTCGACGTCAGCGTCACTCTGACGCCTCTGGCCGGCGGCCCCTCGCGGGTGCTCTACACGACCCGAATCGCGGGGCTGGCAGGCGGAGCCAGCTCCATCCTCTCGGTGAGCACGGCCGCGTTGCCGGAGCTGCTGGTTCCAGGCGGCTACCGCCTCGACCTGGCCGTCGATACCGGCGCAGCGGTGGCCGAGTTGGACGAGAGAAACAATTCACGGACTCTGGGGAGCGTCCCCCTGGTCTCGCCTCGGCCTGCTTCGAGCTTCTTCCTGGACTTGCAGCAAGGGCTGAACGCGATCGCGCTCGTACAGGTACCCTTTACGGCGAGCGGCTCCGCGTACACGGCGGCGGACCTGGCCATCGGCCTGGGAGCGACCTTCGTGGCGAGAATCGTGGCCGGACCGCCAGGCGCCGATTCGCGATTCGAGATCTTCACTCCGGGAGGAGCAACGGCCCCGTTTGCGATCGAGGGCAATCAGGGCTATCTGGTCTCGGTTCCGGCGCCGGAAACGTTGGCGCTGCAAGGAATGCCTTGGCCGGCCGGTTCGGAGGTGTTGCAGGTGCGAAAGGGTCTCAACCTAATCGCGTACCCGTTCGGGGTCCCGTCCACCGAGGGAGCGCAGCAGTTGCTGGACCGGACTCTGGGCATCTTCTTCGCGAGCACTGCCGACAACACCGTGCTCGACGAGCGCTTCAAGAGCGTGCTTCCGACCGTCGCCGCCAAGCCGGGCGAGGCATTGAAGGCCGGCCGCGGGTACGTGATTCTGGTGCCGCGGCCGCCGGCGAACGCAATTCGCTTGCCAATCCCTTGACGCCCGGCGGCATGGGCTGCTAGATTGAGCGCCCCCAAATCTTCGGAGAGGGGGCTGAGTTTGGTGTGCTCGCCCGAGGGTTCTCAATGCCCGGAACACAGGTGAATGACTGCGGCTGGACGGTGACGCCTTGATAAGGACGCTGTTGAAGAAAACCAATTCTGCCCGTTTCGTCGTTGCAACGGCTCTGTTCGTGGCGCTGGCCGGCCCCATTCTCGGAGTGGGCGTCGCGGCTACCGCGCTCGCCCAGCAGAAGCCGCAAGCGCCGGCCGCAACTTCGGCAGCGCCGGTGAAGGCCACAGCAGCAGTCTCGGAGAGCCAGCTGAAGATGACCTTCAAGATGAGCGAAGCCGAGCAGACCAGCCTCAAGGTCATAGGGGTCATCGCCATCATCGGCCTGCTCTACGCCGTCATCTTGGGCGGACAGATCCTCTCGCTGGATACCGGCACGCCGCGAATGCAGGAGATCGCTCGCGCCATCCAGGAAGGGGCCGCCGCCTACATCAAGCGTCAGTTCTCGGCAATCGCGGTGCTGATCGTGGTGCTGGCAGGAGTGCTCTACGTGACAGGCCCCGCGTCGCAGGCCGGCGAGCCTGATATTGCACTGGGCCGCTCCGTGGCGTTCCTGATGGGGTCGCTGTTCTCGGCGCTCATCGGCTCGCTCGGCATGTACCTGGCGGTACGTGCCAACGTCCGCACGGCGGCCGCCGCAGCCAGCGAGGACAGCCCCTTCTCCCGCGCGCTCACCACGGCCTTTCGCGCCGGCTCGGTGGTCGGGATGTTCACGATCGGGATGGGCCTGCTCGGCGCGACGATCATCTTCCACAAGTACACGACCCAGGCCAACCAGGTGCTGGTCGGCTTCGGGTTCGGCGGTTCGCTGATCGCATTGTTCATGCGCGTCGGCGGAGGAATCTTCACCAAGGCTGCCGACGTCGGCGCCGACCTGGTCGGAAAGGTCGAGGCCGGAATTCCGGAGGACGATCCGCGAAACCCGGCAGTCATTGCCGACAACGTCGGTGACAATGTCGGCGACTGCGCCGGGATGGCCGCGGACATCTTCGAGTCCTACGAGGTCACCCTCGTGGCCAGCATGATCCTGGGCTACGCGGTGTTCCCCGAGAGAGCAATCGGCGTCATCTTTCCGTTGCTGGTGCGCGCCATCGGCGTCGTCGGCTCCATCGTAGGCGTCTACTTCGTCAAGGCGCGCAGCGAGACCGAGAGCGCCATGGCGCCGATCAATCGGGGCTTCGCCGTCGCCTCCGCGGTCAGCATCGTCGGCTTCGCCATCGCCACCTACTTCTATGTCGACTCCACGACGGTCCCCATGGGCGGCGACCCGCTCAATCCGATCACCTGGGTACGAATGCGTGTCTTCATCGCGACCCTCTCCGGCATCATCCTGGCGCTGGCGGTCAGCAAGCTCACCGAGTACTACACCTCGACGGAGCACCACCCGGTCCAGGAGATCGCCAAGTCGACGCAAACCGGCGCGGCCACGACGATTCTTTCGGGCTTCGCCGTCGGGTTGGAGAGCACGGTGTTCGCAACCTGGCTGATCTGCGGCGCCATCTTCGTCAGTTACGTGATTGCCGGCGGGAACGTGCACTTCACGATGTACTGCATCGCGCTGGCGGGAATGGGAATGCTCACCACGACCGGCATCATCGTCAGTGAAGACACCTTCGGGCCGATCTCCGACAACGCTCAGGGCATCGGCGAGATGGCCCATCTGTCCAAGCCTGCCCGCGACATCCTCACCCGGCTGGATGCCGTGGGGAACACGACCAAGGCGATCACGAAGGGCTTCGCGATCGGCAGCGCGGTCGTCGCGGCCGTCAGCCTCTTCGGCTCCTACATCGCCGAGACGGGCCTTCCCCACATCGATCTCGCCGACCCGCGCGTCTTCATCGGTTTGCTGATCGGCGGTTCCGTCCCGTTCCTGTTCAGCTCGCTGATGGTTCGCGCCGTCGGCCGCGCGGCCTTCCTGATTGTCTACGAAGTTCGCCGCCAGTTCCGTGAGATCCCGGGCTTGCTCGAGGGCCTGCCCGAAGCCAAGGCCGACTACGCGAGCTGCGTCTCGATTTGCACCGAGGCGGCTCAGAAGGAGCTGATAGGCCCGGGTCTCCTGGCGGTGCTTGCGCCGGTCGTGGTGGGAATCCTGTTCGAAGCCCCGGGTCTGGGAGGCTTCCTCGCCGGGATCATCCTCTGCGGACAGCTGATGGCCGTCTTCCTCTCCAACGCGGGAGGCAGCTGGGACAACGCGAAGAAGGCCGTCGAGGACGGCGCGTACGGCGGCAAAGGCAGCGACTGCCACAAAGCGGCCGTGGTGGGCGACACGGTCGGCGACCCTTTCAAGGACACCGCCGGCCCGGCGCTCAATCCGCTGATCAAAGTCATGAACCTGGTCGCTCTGCTGATCGCGCCGAAGCTGGCTCTCGGCCACTACGAGGGCGTCGGATTCGGCACGGGTCTGATGGCTCTGCTCGCGATCGCCCTGGTCTTCGCCGCGATCTGGAAGAGCCGCCAGGAAGCCCCCGCGGCCGCTCCCGCTCCGGGCACTGCGGAGCCCGCCCCGGCGGCCCCGGCCGTCGCCGGGGGACAGGCGAGCTAGCCGCGTCCGGGGCCCCGCCCCAGGAGATCCTCTGAGCACCTCGAGCGAAGGCATCACGCGCTCGGCGGGGTCGGTCGGCGTCGCGACGTTGCTGTCGCGAGTCCTGGGGCTTGCGCGCGAGCTGATCTTCGCCCGGTTCTTCGGAGCGGGGCTGGCAACCGACGCGTTCAACGTCGCCTTCCGAATACCCAACTTGCTCCGCGATCTCTTCGCGGAGGGAGCGCTCTCGTCGGCTTTCGTACCGGCGTTCACCGAGAAGCTGGCCAAGGAAGGCCGGGAAGCGGCGTTCGAGCTGGGGAACCGAGTCGCGAGCTGCCTGGCGCTCGTGGTCGGAGCGGTGTGCGTGCTGGGGCTGCTCGTGGCGGAGCCGCTCACTCGGGTCATGGCACCCGGCTTCGCGAGCATTCCGGGGAAGCTCTTCCTGACGGTGCAGATGACGCGCGTCATGATGTTCTTCCTTCTGCTCATTGCGCTGTCGGCCGTGGCGATGGGCGTTCTGAACAGCCTGGGGAGGTTCTTCCTGCCGGCGCTGGCGCCGTCGTTCCTCTCGGTCGGGATGATCGGCGGTGCCTACTTCTTGACGCCGCTGATGCCTAGACTGGGGTTCGATCCGGTGGTGGCGATGGCGTTCGGCGTGATGCTGGGCGGACTGGGGCAACTGCTGGTCCAATTGCCGCCCTTGCGCCGGGAAGGCTGGATCATGCGGTTCCGGCCTCGCTTCGGCGATACGGGAGTGCGGCGGATCGCCCGGTTGATGCTTCCCGGCACGGTCGGAATGGCAGCGACGCAGTTCAGCGTGTTCATCAACACCTGGATCGCTTCGCAGCTCGTCCAGGGCAGCGTCTCGTGGCTCAACTACGCCTTCCGGTTGATGCAGCTGCCGATCGGAATTTTCGGCGTCTCGGTGGGACTGGCCACGCAACCGGAGGTCAGCCGGATGCTGGCAGAGGGGAAGAGAGACCGGATAGCCGATACCGTCGCGCACGCGTTGACGCTGGTGCTGCTGCTGAATCTGCCGGCGTCCGGCGGTTTGGTCGTGCTGGCCGAACCGATCGTCCGGCTGCTTTACCAAGGCGGCCGCTTCGACGCGACGGACACCGTGGCCACGGCGCTGGCCTTGCAGGCTTACTGCATCGGGCTGTTCGCCTACAGCGCCGTGAAGGTAGTCAACCCGGTTTTCTACGCGCTCGACGACGCGGTGACGCCGATGCGCAACAGCATGATCAACGTGGCCTTGACGGTGACGTTCAACCTGGCAGTGATGCGGCTGTTGGGACACCTGGGGCTGGCGCTGGGCACCTCCGTGGCTGCGCTGGCAAGCTTCACGCTTCTGCTGGTGGCGCTGCGCAAGCGGCTGGGGCCCATGCCCTCGACGTTGCCCTCGACGCTGCGGATCGGCCTGGCGACCCTGGCGATGGGATTCGTATGCCGGGCGGTGTTGGACCAGGTGACCGCGAGGCTGGGCGTGGCCTCGTTTTCGGCGCGGCTGGCGGGCGTCGCCGTGCCCGGGGGCGCGGGGGTGCTGGCGCTGGTGGCGGTGCTGGCGGCTCTCGGTTCGCCGGAGCTGGCGATGCTGTCGGCAGCCGTGAAGGCGCGCGGGACCCGGCGCGCAGCCTAGGCGACCCGGACGCCGTCTCTGACCCAGGTGCCGTCAGGGCGGACCTCCAGCTCCTTGGGGCCTTCCAGCGTGCAGGTGGCGAGCACCGGTAGCAGCGCATCCTCGGGAGCCTCGGGCGGCGGCTCGGGACGCACCTCCAGCTTGGTTCCAGGGGGCAAGGTCAGGATCTCGCGGACGCCGGGTCTCACACTCGAACGCTCCGGTGTATCCGAGCCCGGGCGGGTGATCGACAGCTCCAGCACACCTTCCGTGCGATTGTCGACCTGGACCCAGGTGTCCTCACGCCAGCCGAGCCATCCGTAGAGGCGGTCCATTCCCACGTTGAACAACTCGAAGTAGATCCGGGTGAGAGCGAGAATCACCAGCTCCAACGCGCAGAAGAGGGCCCAGACACCGAGGCCGGTCTTGGCGAACGCCAGCGAGATCATCAGCGCCGGCAGGGCGCTCAGAGTGACGGCGAAGGCCGACGGATAAAAGGCCGAGTAGTCGGTCCGGCCCGTGGAGCCCTTCCAGAGCGCCGGGTTCTGGGGATCTTCGGGTTGCCAGTCGGCGGGCACGACAGGTGCAGGAGGGAACGAGGGGGCCAGGTGGGCAAACGGGACAGGCGCCATCTGCCCCTGCGGCAGCCTGGGCGCGGGGCCCGGCTGCCCGGCATCGCCGGTCCGGTCACCTGGAGTCGAAGGACCCGTCAGACGATTCAACTCTTCGAGGATCCGGGCGCCGTCCGGGAGCCGGCCGTGTGGCTCTGCGATCAGGCAGGCAGGCAGCAACTCGAAGGCCCAGCCTGGAAGCGCGGGCGCCTGCATCCTCAAAAAGGCGGCCGCCTCCGCCGGGTCCTCCGCCACTCCCGCGGTCATCGCGGCGAGCCCCTCGGCAGGCAGCCCCGTCAGCAATTGAAGCAGCACGATCCCCAGCGACCACGAGTCGGCCGGGGTGTCGGCCGGCGCCCCCGCGGCAACCTCCGGGGACTGATAGCGCGGATCGCCCGGGTAGAGCAGCCTCGGCGCGAAGGCGCGAAGGAACGCCCGGCGCACGCCCGGCGCCAGCAAACGCGTGCCGCCGTCCGGGCCCTGCAGCACGTTGGCCGGCCTCAGATCGCCGTGCACGTAGCCCGAGACGTGCAGCGCCGCCAGCGACGTCGCCAGGTCGCGCGCGATGACGAGCGTCTCTTCGGGAAGAAGCGCCCCCCTGGCCAACCGCGCATGCAAATCGAGTGCTCCACCCGTATCCATCGCGTACCAGGGCCGGCCGTCCGGCGTGGCGCCGCCGTCGCAGGCGGCCAGGATAGCGGGGAGCAGCATCTCGGCCGGGCGCCGCAGTTCCTGTCGCCAGCGCGCAATGTCGCGAGCGCGGAACTCGTCGTGCAGGTTCACGACCCGAACCAGGACAGGGCGGTTCCTGTGTTCGTCGACGGTGGCGTAGCTGTCCTCGAACGGCTCGGAGCAGAGCCGCTTCTCGACTCGGTAACAGTCGAGCTTGGTGCCGGAGGCGATCGGCGCAGCGTCCACGGGTGCAGGTTACCCCAGATCGCGGCAACAGCGTGCGCGAGGGTGCGATTCCCAGTTCCCGCGCAACGCTTTGCGTGTTATAGTTTGCGACCACACTTCCGCCTTGCACCGGTCGAATTTTCGCCCGTGAGGAGCCTTGCCATGAACTCGAGTCGGCCTCATTCCGCCTGGTCCGTCCGCATCCTCGCTCGCGCCGCAGTCTTGGGCGCCTTCCTGGCCTCGCTGGCGGGGCCGGCTGGAGCGGCCTCGAACGGGCTCGACGTGAACGTCGGCTCCAAGCTGATCTTTGCGGCCTACGGCGACACTCGCCCGAGCTTCTACCCCTTTGGGGATCAGGCCAAGCACCT
>JACQFU010000267.1 GCA_016199905.1 Candidatus Wallbacteria bacterium | reverse complement strand
TAGCGTTGATTTGAAAACGATCTACTAGTGTCGCGTCCACCTCGGAGGCGATCGCGCGCAGACGCGGCACGAGGTCGCCTGCCTGCCGGCCTCTGCGTGAATTCAGCCGCACGGCATCCGGCAGCCTTCCTTTCATCGCTTCGCGGACGAGCCAACGGTCCAGACCGGTTTCGCGATCCCTGTGCACTTCATCGGGCACCGACAGACAGAACTGGAGAAGCCGAACATCGGACGTGGGGTCCAGGATCTCCAGCCCGGCTGCAGCTCCTTGCTGCGCGTGGATGGCGCCGATGAAATTCCTGCCCGGCTTGAGGATGGCGAGCCGCGCCTGGAGCGGCCCCGGTGGCCAGCTCTGCAGCTCGGCTTCCAGTCTCTGCTCGTGAACGCGAAGCCTTCGGGCGAGCTCCGGATGAAGCGCCGACGCTCGGACCCTGTCCGGGGGCGGCGGAGAGTTGCGCCAGCGTTGCCACGCCATCCGAAGCTGCCTGGGGGCCGAACGTTTCAGACTCTCCACGAGCCACTGGCGAGGGCCAAGCTGGCGAAACTGCTCGGCGACGGACTGAGAGTAGATGTCCCCTGGCCAAGAGAGCCCCGCGTTGCCCATCTGGCCGGTGAGCAGAACCTGGCAACCTTGGGCACGAGCAGCATCATGCACGGCAAGCATCCAGAACGCGTTTCCTGCGGCGTGAGCCGGTTCGCCGTGGATACGCAGGTACCTCCGAACGCCCTCCAGCGGAGTCGTCGACGCCGCGTCGACGGCGAGAAGGTCGACATTTCCGGCGAACTCCGCCGTCGACCGTGCGAACGGATACTCATCGCCAAAGCACTTCCCCACGAACGCCTCGGTACGTGAAAGGGGCACCGACGTGAACGCGGCCAGCCGCCGTCCTCTCGCGCGCAACAGCGAGGCGGCCGTGACCGTGACCGAACTGGAGTCGAGGCCTCCCGAGAGGCTGACGGCGAGCGGCCCTGGCGATCGCAAGCGGCATTTCACGGCCTCGTCGAGGTGACTGCGAAGAGTCTCCGCATAGTCCTCCGTTCGGGGCAACCGAACCTGCGGCGTCTCCTCCAGGCGCCAGTAGCAGCGTGAAGCCGAGCCGCCGGCGTCCACGTGCAGGCAGTGGGCCGGCGGCAGCCGCCGCAGCTCGTGGTAGATGGTGCGTTCGCCGTGATAGGCCGGCCACGCGATGAGGACCTGTGCCAAGTACAACTCGTCCATCCGAAGCCTCGCCAGACCCAGCGCCAGCAACGAATCACGACTGGAGGCGAAGGCAAAGAACCCCGGGCCGGCGAGATGGTAGAGGGCCGTGATCCCGAATCGGTCGCGGGCCAGGAATAACCTCTTCTCCCTGACGTGCCAGGCCGCGAGCGCCCAGTCGCCCTGCAGCCGCGGAGGCGACTGCTCTCGCCAGCGCAAATAGACTCGGCGGATGAGCTCGGTATCGGAGAGCATGCCGAGCTCCCCGGACGGGATGCCGAGGGCCTCCGCCAACTCGTGACGGTTGTCCACTCGCCCGCAGGTGACGACCGTCACGCGTTCACCCGCGTCACCGCAAAGCAGCGCCTCGGAGCCCGCGCCGGACGGCTCTTGGGAGCGCAGTTGCGCGAGACTGGCGGGCCCTTGCTCCCAGCGGTCGGCGCCGCCTCGGGCCCAATCGGCCGCGGCGGTCAGCATGGTCTGCAGTGCGGCGGGCTGGGACACCGGGGCATCCCAGCGGAGGATTCCCAGAATCCCGCTCAAGCGGCGGCTCCCTCGCGCTGGCGATATCTTGCGCGCATCTCGAGCGGGATGGTATCCTAAGTGACCACGCCTCTGGGGCTGGGGCTTCCGATCCCGGTGGGCCGACGAGATGCTGACCAACCACGGAGAACCAAACTATGGAACATGAATCCGAGCCGGCTGGCGTTCAGACAGACGACGCGAGCACCCCTGGAGAGCAGAGGCCCGATCGCCCCAAGTGGCACCGACCCAGGTTGACCCACATCCAGCTCCGGCGAACGCTTTCGGGGTCCGGCGTGGGAAGTGACGCCGGCACCCGGCATACCACCTAGTTGCGCGGGCGGGCCTCGTCAAACATGCGGGTACGCTTAGGCAATCAACCGATCCTCCGAGGTGCAAGCATGAACCGGAACGTTCGATGGGTATGCCGTGTGGTCGCCATCCTGTCCTTGGCCGGGGCGAGCTCGATCGCCAGCGCGCAGGCCAGCCGCACGTGGGTTTCCGGCGTTGGCGACGATGTCAATCCTTGCAGTAGAACGGCGCCGTGCAAGACCTTCGCCGGCGCGATCTCGAAGACGGCCGTCAACGGTGAAATCTCCGTACTCGATCCCGGTGGTTTCGGGGCCGTCACGGTCACCAAGTCGATCACGCTCAATTCACAGGGAAGCATTGCCGGCATTCTGGCGGCGGGTGTCAACGGCGTCGTCGTCAGCGCTGCCGGGGGAATCGTCATCCTTCGAGGCCTGGACATCGACGGCATCAATTCCGGGACCAACGGCATCCGGGTCATCGATTGCTCGGCCCTCTACGTCGAGAACTGCACCATCGGCCGCTTCACGAACTACGGTATCGACTTCGAACCCAGCGGGCAGGCCTCTCTGTTCGTCGTCGACACGGTGATCCGTAGCTGCGGCGGCGCGGCAGGCGGCGGCATCTTGATCAAGCCGACCACGAGCTGCGTTGTCTCGATCACCCGGACAAGCCTCGACAAGAACCGTGTCGGAGTCCGAGCGGAGGACGGGGCCACCGTTCACCTCACGGACTCGCGAGTGACGTCAAGCGCTTCCAACGGCATCGTCGCCCTGGGCGCGACGCGAGCGATGGTGGTGAACGTGGATCGCTGCATCGTTTCCAGCAACGGCAATCATGGGATACTGGCTCAGAACCTCAAGGGGTTGGTCCGGCTCTCCAATAGCTCCGTCATGGACAACACGGCCAACGGGGTCCTGGCCCAGACCGGCGGAGACGTCCTCACCTTCCAAAACAACCGGATCAACGGCAACGCCGTCGACGGCACTGTGGACATCACGTCGAGCAAGTAGCTGCTGTCGATCGACGCGGCCGAGCCGTCGCGAAGGGCTGAGACTTTCCGTTCGATCCGATTCGCTTCTTCGGCAGGCTGACTCCCGAGGGGTTGCTCGACGGTGCCTTTCAGCGCGGCAGCAGCGTCAGGGCGTCGAAGACGAAGTGTGCGACGGCGGGCGCGACGACGCCGCCGCGCGCCACGAAGAACGCGCCGAACAAGAGCCCGCCGGCGAACACGTGCCCGGCGCCCGCCAGGCCCCAGTGCGGATGCCACGCGGCGTAGGCGAAGCTGGACGCGACGATCGCGAAGGGTGCGCTGCCCGTGGCCTCGCGCAGGCGCGTCAACAAATAGCACCGCGCAAAGGTCTCCTCGGCGATCACCACGATGGCGTACCAGGGAAGCAGCGACACGGCCTCGCCGAGACTCGAGGCGTGGGCGACGTGAAAGGCCCGGATGCTCTCGGTCCCCAGTGGAAACCCGGCGATCCAGTAGAGCCCCCAGACCAGCCACGCCGTGACGTAGTTGAGAAGAAAGCAGATCAGCCCGGCGCCAACGGCCGTCCAAGGTTCGCGCCGGATGCCGAAGTGGGCCGGCGGACGTCCCGACCGCGCAATCGCAGCGATCGGGCAAACGATGAAGAGCGCGTAAGCCGTCAGCTTGAGCGGCGTCTCGAGCGGGTTCGAGACGTGCGCCAGCAGCGGAGGCGGCTCCTCCAGGGCGGGCCTCGAGAACACTCCGTTGGAGAGGAACACAGGGAACGCGCCCAGCAGCAGCACTGCTGCGATCTCGATCCAGAGGCGTTTGGTGTCGGCGGTCACGACTTCTCTCTGTCGGTACCGGCGGCCCGGCGCCGAAGAGGTGTCAAAGCGCCCTCTCCTGCCGCGCCAGCAGCAGGTCCGAGTACGAGGTTGCCAGGCGGTCCTCCTCCCGCAGGCCGAGCGCGGCCGCGATTCGGTGCACCTGCGAGTGGCAGTCGGTCTCATCGTGCGCCGGTCCCACGACGGCCTCCAGCTCGACGAACGTCCCAAGCTCCTCGACCTCGTCCAGGTGCACGCGCACGTTGTCGAGAAGCAGAAGGTGCCGTTTCTTGCGGACGACTACGATCGGCTGGCCTGGCGGGACGAGGCAGGCTTGCGCAGCCGCGTTTCGCACGGGAGTGATCGCGTACTCGCTGGCGCGCACGGTCGAGTCCTCGGGCCGGCGGTACGTCACCAGCTCGGCAGGTTTTCGGCTGGAGGTTCGCAGCTTGACGCGCTCGCGGCCGTCGGCGCTGACCGTGTAGTAACGATCGACTTGTTCGTCGACGCCTTCGTCGGTGGCACCCAGTCTTCGAGCGGCCTGCAAGACGGAATCAAGAGAGACGACCTTGGCTTTCAACTCCACGTTACGGGGCATCGGTGAGACCTCCGGCCGCAGTGTAGCGGTTCGGGGCCCCATGCTGCCCCCCACGAAGGGCTTGCCCGATGGCGCCTCGCGGGCTACATGACGAAGCGTGCGCTATCAGGACCGCTTGCTCTCGCTGTTACCGGCGAAACATCCGCAGGTGGCCCGCTATGTTTGCCGGGAGCTGGAGGGGCTGTTCCCGCACTTCGATTCCGAGCGCATCGTCGGCGCCCTCGACGCCGAGGCCGCTGCGACGGACCCCGCAGCCTGTCTTCAGGCGGCGGTGTCGGCGCACCGTTACCTGAACACGCATTTGGAGGCGCTCTACGCGCCGGAGAGCTGGCCCGCGGGGCCACGCCTGTCGCGCTCGATGGATCTCGCGAACTTGGAAGCGCGCCGGGAGCTGGCGCCCGGAGGTCCTCGCTCCGACACGCTGCCGCGCAGCGCCGTCCACCTGCTGGATTCGGTCATCACCGCGCTGGTCGGCGTGATCCCTCGCGTGCAGACATCCGGGCGTCAGCGCGCCTTTCGGACGCTCGCGCACCTGCCGCACGGCGCTGCGGCCGACATCGCCCGCAAGACGCTCGTGAAGGAAGGGGCGGAAGCCGGCCCGCTGGCGCTCCTGGCGCTCGCGGCCAATTGCCGCGCCGGCAAGGAAGAGGAGCTGACCAAGCTGGCCGGCCACCTCGATGGCACCTGGCTCTATCCGGCGGCTATCGAGTCGCTGGCGCTGGCCCCGTACGACGCCGTCCACCAGTTCTTGGTTCGCCAGGCGTCGCGCGCCACCGCAGATACGGCGCCCTCCTTCGCCGCCGCGTTCGAGTCGTTCGGCGCTTTCGGAGTGCTCAAGCCGCTGGCGTCGCTGGCAGCTCGAGGAAGCGGCTGGACGACGCTGCAGGTGTTGCAGTCTCTAGGCCGGTTGCGCAACGAGAAGGCGCTCGACACCATCGAGACGATCTTCTGGCGGCAGGACCTCCCGAGCGTGCGCGAGGCCGCCGTCCGGGCAGCCGGCGCGATTCGCGCCGAGGCGTCGGCCGGCTTCCTGCGGACGGCGCTGGCCGGCGAGCTGCCGCCGACGGTCGCGGCCAGAGCGCTGCAATCGCTGCAAACCGTTGGCGGCGAACCGGAGGCGCTTGCCCGCCTGGCCGCGCCCCATCTGCACTCTTCGGATCCGGAGCTTTCGGTCAGTGCCGTGCTCGCCTCGTTGGTCGGCGACGAGGCGGCGTCCGTCAAGGCGATCCGTTCGCTCACGCGCTCGCGGGAGCCGTTCCAGCGAGCGCAGGGCGCCTACTGTCTGGGCTACTTCCAGGGGCGGCCATCGCTGCAAGTGCTGGGCTACCTGGCGAAGAAGGACGCCGACCCGGGCGTGCGGCGGCAGGCGGTCGCCAGCCTCGCGGGTTACGAGACGACTCCGACGCTGCGAGAGATCCTCCTGGAACTGCTGCGAGAACCCGACCTTGCGACTCTGCCGGTGCTGGCCTCGGTGCTGGGACGGGCCGACATTTCCGAGGACGCCGGCGCGGCCGACGCGCTCGTGGCGGCGGCCGAGCAGCTCGCCGGCAAGGCCGAGGCGCGGCGGCTCTACGCGCCGCTGGGCCGCATCGACAACCGGACGGCCTCCAACTACCTGGCCGACAGACTTCGCGGTAAACAGGACCCGGAAGAACTTTTGGCTCTTCTGGAGGCGATCGATCTTCGCGGCACGACGGCGCTCGGCGCGGTGCACGAGGCTGCGCGACACTCGGACCCGCGCGTGCGCGCAGCCGCGGCCGTGCTGCTCTGGAACCAGGGAGACGCCGGCGGGACGGACATCCTCAGGGAGTTGCTCGCCGACACGACGGCCCGCGAGAGCTTCCAGGCAGCGCTGGAGGCAATGGATCGGATCGCCGTGACGGGCATCAAGCTGGCCGAGTACCCGCGATTCCGGATCCTGGCGGCCAAGCTGCGCGAGAACGTCGAGGCGCCGCTCTACCAGGACTTCGCGTCGTCGGAGCTGTCGCTGTCGGTGCCGCTGGAGCGCCTGGCGATGGCCTACGATCCCAACGTCAAGCTCGCCGAGAGAGTGGGCTGGCGCGAGCTGGACGACGCCGGCCTGGGCCAAGCGTCCACCGATCCGCTCGCGGTGTCGGCAGTCGGCAGGCCCAGCCGGATCGCGCGGTCAGCCGCCCCGCCCACTTTCGCCATGGACGGGATGGACGCTCCCGGAACCGATCCCCGCGTGGTTCGATTCTTCGTCTGGGTCGCCGGAGCGATCGCCGCGGCGGTGATGCTGATCGCCGTCCTGGGAGTCGTGCGGCTGAGCGTGGCGGCGCTCTCCGGCCCGGTCTCCCGCATTCACGCTCCGCCCGCCGGCTCCCCGTGAGGGAGGCGGGGGTAGTTGATCTACTACCTCCCAGAATCGTCGCCGTTGGCGATGATTCGTTCAAGGTAGACCGCGTCTTTCTACTCGCTACTGGCTACTGCGGGCGAAGCCCGCCCTGTACATCAGCTCCAGCGTCATGCCGCACTTGCGGTACTTGCCGGGCTCGTCGCAGATGCGGAGGATCACCATTGGCGCAGGCCCGGGTTCGACGAGCGAAGCGACCTCGAGGAATGCAAGAGTAGTAGGCGTCTCGACGCAAGTCATTGGACTGCGCCCAGGACTTTCCCCCTCCAAGAGAGTTGGAAACAACGTACCGGTGGTGCAATACTTGATTTCTTGAACCTGATGAGTGTGCGGCCGTCGCCGGTTCGCACCGGCCATGCATGCCGGCAGTACGGAAGTCGCGTTCTGGAAGAGGATGATGGCCGGCATGACCCGATGGCGCGCCTATTGCTTTGCTGTCGAGCGCCATGATGCATCCTGTCCTGAAGCCGCTGTTCGACCTGACGCGTAGAGTGCTCAAGCGCCGCTGGCTGACCTGGTTCGGCTGGCGTTATCGCATGATGATCGCTGGCCTGCTGGTGGTGCGCTCGATGGTGCCGTCGGTAGACGTCAGGCTCGCTGTCACCGCGGCAGGCTACTGGGGCGCCGTGGCCTTCTACCTCTGGCTTCAGAAGAGGTGCCAAGACCGTCTCTCGGATTGGAACCGTGCGGTGAGGCTCCTTGGGGACCTGGTGGCCATCGGCCTCTTCGTCAAGTTCAGCGGCCAGCAGACCTCACCATACTGGGTCCTGCTCTTCTTGCCTGTCACCTCGGCAGCCATGCGATTCGGTCCGGGTCTGGTTTCGGGCCTGATGCTGGCCACATGTCTTGCAGGGTTGTATTGGGCGCGTGGGGTAGTATCACCGGCAGAGATGGGATTGAATCCGGACGCCTGGCTTCCGTACCTTGTGCTCGGGACGGCCTACCTGGTTGGTCTACACCAGCGCGCGCAGCATGCCCTGGCGGCGATGCTCGAGGAACAGCTCCGCGCCGATACCGACTTGCCCACCGAAGAGGCCCTCCAAGTCAAGCTCACCGAGCTGCTGACAGCCATCCGGCGCGAGATCGACAGCGACGACGTCTCCTTCTCGGTGCAGCTTTACGAACGTGCCTCAGCCACGCTCAAGGTCGTGCAGGTCATGGGAGACGGCTTCGATCTCGACCTCATCGGAAAGGTCACTCCGGTCGGGCTTGGAGTCACTGGCCAAGTAGCCAGGGAACGAAAGCCCTACTGCATGAGGCAACGCGGCGACCTGCTGCCCGGCATGACCTACCTATCGTTCAGCGAGGGCATGAACTCCGAGTTGGCGGTCCCGATCCTGGCGGGTCGTGACCTGGTCGGAGTGCTGAACATGGAGAGTCCGAGGGAGAACGCTTTCTCCGAGACCTTCATGAGGTGGCTCCAGGAGTACGTGAACTGCTCGGTAGGCCGAATCGTGACGCTGATCCGCGCCCGGGAGACTGAAGGCATCCTTTCTGTCTTATCGCGTATCACCCGTTCCATCCACGGCAGCCTGACCAGAGACGAGAAGGCCTACCTCATGCTCCGCTCCTTGTGGGATGCATTGGAGGCGGTGAAAAAACCGGACAACGACATCCGGCTGTCCGTCGAGGTTCGAGAGGACGACGCCAGTCAGGATTGGTCCAAGAGAGTCATCCGGGTAGTCGCCTTATACGGAGGGGCAGCCACTCCACGGGGGCAGAGCTGGGAGCCGGAAGCCGAGCAGCGCTCGGCCCCGGATTGGGAAGACCTTGCCGGGACTCGACCGCGATGGCCGACGATCTGCGACTTGGCGGATGGCAGTTTCCTGGCCGAACTGCGCCACGCCGGTAACCTGGTCGGGTGGTTGCGCCTTCGGGGGAGCCAACAGACCCGGCTCTCGAGCAGGGATAGAAACACCGTGTGGCTCGCGAGTTGCTTGCTGGCGGACCTGCTGGACGATCGTTCCAATCCAGCCGCACAGCCTGGCAGCGAGATCGACTCCTTGTTGAGCGCGGCGCGGACCATCAGCATCGAGTTGGAGCAAGCCACCGTCGACAAGCTCCTCATCCTCGACAAGGCGACGCGGGTCGCGATGACACTGGTGGGCGCTCCCTTTGGAACACTCAGCTTGGTTAACTGGAAGGAGAAGATGATCGAGGAGGGATTCACCCACTACAAGGGCGGCTGGAACAGGGAAGCGACGTTCCCGCGCTCGGTCGGGTCGGGATACGGAACCACCGTCGAGGTAGCCAGAACCGGGCGATCGATTCTTCACAAGGACCTGTCGACGGTTCCAAGAGACAAGTATCTGAAAGCCATTGGAGGCATGAAGTCCGAGGTCGCCGTTCCCGTGTGGCTTGCCAACGAAGTAGTTGCGGTGTTCGACCTGGAGACACCTACGATGGCTCACTTCGTCGAGCGGCACCAGGACTTGCTCGCGCGGTTCTCCAGGTCCGTTTCCTTCCTCTTGCTCGAAGCCGGCATACTGGATGCGTACTTGCCATTTCCGATCGCGGGTCGGCCGGAGCTGACGGCGATGGTTGGAAGGGCGCGGGCGTTGCAAGACGGCAGCGGTGAGGAGGAACAACTGGCCTTCGCATTCAACCAGGTCATCGAAACGCTGTCGTGCGAGTCGGGAGCGCTCATCACTTTCGACCGGGGAGCGCCTCACGCCATTGCGTGCAATCCTCCACAGCACCGCGAGAAGTACCTGAGCAAGGTTATCGGAGTCATCGGCGACGAGGTTCAATGGAAGATCGCATCCGCCGGTGGATTGCTCAAGGTCGACCCGGCAGGCAAACTCTGCCCTCTGGCTCGTACCAGCGTGTCGAACGTGAGCGAGAACATCACCGTGTGGTGCGGGCTGCACAACAGGGGAGAGTGCATGGGGGTGTTGCTCGTGGAGTTGAAGGTTTCGACGGAGAACCGGCTGACAGCGCTTCGACAACTCGAGAGCCTCTCGGAACCCTTGGCCATTTGCCTGCTGCTGGCCCGCGACAAGCAGAACGCCCGTCTATTGACGAGGCAATCGCTGACCGTCGCGCAGACGCTCAAGAGGCTTCAATCCTCGAATCTGACCGACGAGTTCGTCCGCCACGCGCTTCAAGACCTGGCCGCCATTGCGCCATGCTCGACTGCCATCTTCCTTCGCAAGGGTAGCGATAGCGCGGCACATGTCCTCGAAGAGGTGGGACGATTCACCCGCGACTCGATCGACTTGCGCCCGGCCGAACGAATGCGTATCCGCCTCGGGCGCGACGTCCTGGGCAATATGGCACTGCTTCGACGAATCAGCATCATTACGGACGTCAACGCCGACTCGAAGTTCTATGCCGGCGACGGCGCAAAGTGGCAGTCGCTCTTGAACGACTCGGGGCATCCCTTGTCGCTGATGATCGTGCCAATTTCGAGCCGGACGCACGACGTGCAGGCAGTCATGGTGCTGGCCAGAAGATCGCTCCGAAGGGAGTCGGCGGGAAGCTTCCTGCCCGAGGAGCGTGAGCTGGTAGGAAGTTTCGGCAGAATCGTGGGCACCGTGCTCGATCAACGTGCCGAGATGGATTTCTATGCCGCTCTCTGGGACATGATCGGGCACGAACTCAAGAACCCGATGAACAATATCCGCGCCCAGCTTCCTTTCCTCTGCGACGTACCTGCCAAGGGAGATCTGGCGCCGCAACGCAGCCAGTATGTGCCCCGCGTCGAGCGCAATGTGGTGCGATTCGAAAGACTGCTCAGAGGAATCAAGGCGTTTCGATCTCCCGAGACCCTGACTCGCGTGGACCTGACAGATCTCTGCAGGGGGATTAACACGCACTTCGACGAGTGGATGCGTTCGGATTTCGCCGACGTGAGAGGCGATCGAATGGTCATGCTGAAGATGAAGCTGCCGGAGGCGCCCTGCCACGTGCTCGCTGAGAGGGGTATGCTGGAAATCTTCCTGTACAATCTGGTGAAAAACTCGATGGAACACGGAGGCGGGGTGAAGAGCATCAAGTTGAGACTGACGACGCGGGAGGAGGGGCAACGCAAGATCCACTGTCTCGAATACAAGGACGACGGAGGGGGCATTCCGGACGAGGTCGCTGAGGCCGTTTTCAAGAGGCATGTCAGCCAGATCTCTAGGAAACAGGACGGCACGCGCGCAGGGTTGGGCCTTTACATCTGTGGCGTCCTGGCGACCGCCATGAACGGAAAACTCAGCATGATCAAGTCTCCGAGGACCTCGGACCCTGCCAAGCAGAACCGTCGCATTCGCCTGGAGCTTCACG